>DAOTTS010000101.1:0-38143 GCA_034437735.1 Anaerolineae bacterium | reverse complement strand
GAAGTGTCGGAATTGGCAGACGAGCATGACTTAGAATCATGTGCCGGAAGGCGTGCGGGTTCAAATCCCGCCTTCCCCATTGGAGGGGCGAGATCAACTCTCGCCCCTTATCCTGTCAGGACCTTATCCTGTTAGGAATCGCGGTAGGTTGGGGGAGGAGAAGGATACCGATGAACAGACGTGGTGAGTTACCGGAGATCCCTCCCGAATTGCAGTCCAACGTCAAGTTAAGCACGCTTGATCAGATTTACGCGTGGGCCCGTAAACGCTCGTTGTGGCCGATGCTCTTTGGTCTGGCGTGCTGTGCGTTCGAGATGATCGCTACGGCTGGAGCCCGGTACGATACGGCCCGTTTCGGCATGGAGATTATGCGCGCCAGCCCGAGACAGGCGGACTTGATGATTGTCAACGGCACCGTGACCAAAAAGATGGCACCCCTTCTCGTCCGCCTCTACAACCAGATGGCAGAGCCGAAGTATGTGATCGCGATGGGCGCGTGTGCGATCTCGGGCGGCCCCTTCAAGGAAGGCTATAACGTCGTATCGGGGGTGGATCGGTTAATCCCCGTGGACGTCTATATCCCCGGCTGCCCGCCGCGGCCGGAAGCTCTCCTGCACGGCATTCTGAAACTTCATGCGCGCTTTGAGACGGAGTCCATCCAGGACATCAAAGCTTTCCAGGCCGGTGAGGACAAAGGGGTTCCTGAGCCGGTGCTTGGGGCGGATCTTGTCAACTGGCGCGATCTTGAAGGGTTGGTGGGACCGGAAAATGGCGAGGAATCCTGAGATGGCAGAGGGGCCCAGGGGGATTCCGCCGGCGGTTTGGTCCCGTTTGCAGGATCGTTTTCCCGGCATGCTTCAACCCGCCGAACCGCCGGTGGTGGGAGAATCCGCTGAATATCCTGAGGCGGAGGAACACAGGATGACGCGGGCGGTGTCACGCTCGCGCATCACCAGGGGGCCCCGTTACGAGGGGGTACTCGTCCACGCCCGTCACCTTCTCGATGTCTTGACGTTTCTCCGCGACGAGTTGGGGTACGGTTATCTTTCAAACCTCACGGCTGCCGACTATCCGGATCCGATTGGCGGGTTTCAACCTCATATTGACGTCGTCTATCATCTCTTCTCCATGGCGGGAGGCGCCTACGTCGCGCTTCACGTTCACACTCATCGTGACGGGGCCATCCTGCCCTCTGTCACCCCCGAGTTCCCGGCGGCAAACTTCCAGGAGCGGGAGGTATATGATATGTTCGGGGTGCGCTTTGAGGGACACCCCGATCTGCGTCGTCTGCTGATGTGGGAGGGGTTTGCCGGCTATCCGCTGCGCAAGGATTGGCGGGAGGCTTACTTTGAGGAGGAGCACAAACCCTATCGCAGCCGTTTCCCCCATGGGGGCAATCCGACGTATGCGGAAGCGCATACACCTTCGCATTCCAATATCCGGGTCACCGAAGCGTTGACCGGAGAGTGTCCTCCCCCCGACTCCGATTTCAGCGAGGCGGATCGATTGCTCTACGAACGCATGCTTTCCGCGGACCGCCATCCTGACAAACCTCTCAAAACTGAGGAGATGGTCCTGAACCTCGGTCCCCATCATCCCAGCACCCACGGAGTCTTCCGCATGGCAGTTCGGCTCGATGGCGAGAAAGTGCAGCACCTGGAACCGGTCTTCGGATACCTGCACCGCAATCACGAGAAGATCGGGGAGCGGAACACGTGGCTTCAGAATATCCCTTATACCGATCGCTTGGATTATATCAACGGGATGACCAGTAATTTGGCCTATTGTGTTGCGATGGAGAAATTGTTGGGATGGGAGGTGCCGGACCGCGCGGAGTACATCCGGGTGATTATGTCTGAGTTTTCTCGGGTCGTGAACCACCTCCTGGCGGCCGGATTTTTCAGCAACGAGCTGGGTATGTATTTCACCGGCTCACTCTACGCGCTCAAGGAACGTGAGTTGGTCCTGGACCTCTTCGAGGCGGCGTCCGGGGGGCGTATGATGTTCAACTATATGCGTCCGGGTGGCATCACGCAAGATTTGCTGGAGGGCTGGATCGATCGCGCCAAAGCGTTGGTCCACGACCGTTTGCCCGCCCAGGTGCGGCAGTTCGAGCACTTTCTTATGGACAACGAGATTGTTCAGGCCCGCAGCGTCAACGTCGGGGTGTTGAGCGCCGAGGAGGCGGTCGCTTACGGCGTCTCGGGACCGGTTCTGCGTGCGTGTGGTGTGCAGTATGACGTCCGTCGGGCGGAGCCCTACGGCATCTACGATCGCTTCGAGTTTGATATCCCAACCCGGGAACACGGTGACGTCTTTGATCGGGTCGCCCTGCGCTTCGACGAGGTCTGGGAGAGTCTGCGGATTCTGGGGCAGGCGTTGGACGCGGTTCCGGAGGGTGCCATTCAATCGCATCGCCTCTCGCCCCGGATGCGCATCCCACCCGGTGAGAGCTATGGACGGATCGAGGCTCCTAAGGGGGAGCTGGGATTTTATCTGGTTTCCGACGGCGGGGCGAATCCCTACCGCTATCACATTCGATCGACCTCGCTGTTGAACCTGACGCCGCTGAGCGAACTTGCGAAGGAATCCAAGATTGCGGACGTGGTGTCAATCCTTGGCAGTATCGATCTGACGATGGGGGAGGTGGATCGCTGATGTACGGCCTGGGCATTTTAAAGACGTTGGCCATCACCCTCTATCACTTCGTGATGACGTACGTGGAAGATATCCGATCTGGGTGGAAAACGCGTTACACGCGCGAACACTGGGATGAACGCCAGGGGCCGGGGGCTCGGGGTATTTTCACCGTGCAGTATCCACGGGAGCACCGACCGCTTCCCGAACGATATCGTAATCTGCCGTTTTTCGTCATTGATGCCGAGACCGAGCGGCTGCGCTGTACGGCCTGCGGCGTCTGTGCTCAGATCTGCCCGACTCAATGCCTATGGATCGAACGTGCGCGCGACCCGGAGACCGGACGTCCCCGCCGCTATCCAGTCACCTACTACATTGACGTCAGTCTCTGTATGAGCTGCGGTTACTGCGCCGAATTCTGTCCTTTCGATGCCATCAAGATGGACCATGAGTACGAGTTAGCCTCGTTTACCCGTCCCGGTTTCATGAGCGCCCGGGATTTGGCAAAGCCTGAGTCCTACCACGCAGAGATTCACCCCACGGCCTACGCCGAAGAGAAGAGCGATGGCTAGGCTCACCGAGGTTCTGTCATCGCTCCGCCGCTTGCCTGTATCATAGCGGAAAGCCGATCGGTAAGCTCCATACACGCCCGACTATTGTGATAGGGTGTCTTCCAGAAGCTGACCTTCGGCACGTCCGGATCCCGCTGATGATCGCGGGTCACGTACCGGTACCAACCCCCACGTTCGTGATCAATCAGATGGGTTTCGATAAACGTCCAACTCTGGCGCGCGGCCTCCAGGAAGTGCGCCTCTCCGGTGAGTTGATACGCGTTGAGGAATCCTACCATAGCCTCGGCCTGGGGCCACCACTGCTTGGTGTCATTGACCCACCCCTCAGGGCCTCCTTCATAGAGAACGGCGCCGTCGGGATCACGTCCTTGGTCGTAGACGGCCTGCGCCATCTTGGCCGAAAGGGTCTTTGCCTGGGATAGAATGGGACCGTGTCCCAGCACCTCGGCGGCCTCCACGAGGAGCCAACTCGTTTCGATGTCGTGGCCGTAGGAGACGTTGGCAGACTTCGGCGTCCATGCTTCATCAAAGAAGAGAAGGGTATGATACGTCGCCGGGTCGATGATGCGGGTCATCATCACTTCCAGCAGCTCGGTATGTCGGGCTTTCAGATGATCATCGGGCCAAACCCGCAGCAGGTTGGTGAAGGCCTCCATGATGTGGATGTGGGTATTCATCGATTTCTTCTCGTTCTTGTCGATGTCGCTGAGGCGCATATCCTCGGCGATCTCCCATGCCTGGGTGTAGGCCTCCAGATACCCCTTGTGTTCGGGGTCGTAGGCGTGCTCGTCAAGCAGGCGGTAGATCGCTTGCGCTTTATTGAGGGCCGCATCCTTCCCGGTCGCCGCGAAGTACTCTGCGAGCGCGTAGATGCCGAACGCTTGTCCGTAGATCTGTTTGCGGGGACGCAAAGGGATCCCATCGGCGGTGACCATCCAATAGAGTCCCCCATAGGTTGGGTCCCAGAAACGATTCAAAAGATCCTCGAAGGCGTGATCGGCCATAGTGAGGTAGACCGGGTTTCTGTAGTGCCGGTAGGCCGCCGCGAAGGTCCAGAGGATGCGGGCGGTCAGCAGGGCGCCTCGGGGTGCATCCTCGTCGATCGTTAGGTCGTTGTGGATCTCTCCGTAGAAGCCCCCCCGTTCCTCGTCCCGCACGTGGTTCAGCCAAAAGGGCAGGATGTTTTCGCGGAGTTCGGTCTCAACCTGGTTCATCCATAGATTCAGGGCTTCTTGATCTGACATAGGTCACCTCGCTGGGAGATATCGTGCTGGATCGGTTGTTAGGTACCGCTCTACTTTAGAGGATTTCGGTCGATTGCCAAGCGTATTTCAGTCTTTCGCGCTTATGTCGAATGTCACCTGTCGTCGCTTCGACGCCATCAATGAAAAGACCCCCGGGGCCAGCGGCCCCGGGGGTGGAAGTCTTTGCCCGCGCTCGTGATCAGCCTTCGAGGGCTTCGATGGCGTTCATAACGATGCCGGTGAAGGCATCGACCTGTAGACTGGCGCCGCCGACGAGGGCGCCGTCAATCTCGTCCATCACGATGAACTCCGCGATGTTGTGCGGTTTGACGCTGCCGCCGTACTGCACCCGGATCGCTTCCGAGGTCTCTTCGTCGTAAAGGTCGGAGAGGACGTCCCGGATTGCCTCACGGATGATCCGATCGGCGTCTTCCGGCGTCGCGGTCAGGCCGGTACCGATGGCCCAGATGGGCTCGTAAGCCATCGTGATGGTCTTGGCCTCCTCGGCGCTGATGTCCTCAAACGCCCCACGAATCTGCGTGCCGACGAAGTCGACGGTTTCGCCGGCTTCATTCTGCTCCTGGCTCTCGCCCACACAGACGATGGGACTGAGATCGTGGGCCAGGGCGGCTTTGATCTTCTTGTTGACGGTCTCATCGGTCTCGCCGAAGTACTTGCGACGCTCCGAGTGGCCAATGATGACGTAGGTCGCCAGTTCCTTGACCATTGGCGGCGAGATCTCACCGGTGTACGCACCGCTCTCTTCCCAGTACATGTTCTGCGCGCCGACCCCGATGTTGGAGTCGACGAGTATTTCGCTCACAGCGCTGAGGACCGTCGCTGTGGGGCAGACTGCGAGGTCCACGCTATCGACCTCCGCCAGCGTCTCTTTGAGCCCCGAGGCCAGTTCGATGCCCTCCGGGATGGTCTTGTTCATCTTCCAGTTACCTGCGATAAAGGGTTTACGCATAGGGACTCCTTTTAACTAGCTATTGCACGTGACTTGGATTGCTTGACAGTTCAGACTCTACTTGTCATCCAGGGCTTCAAGACCGGGGAGCGGTTCGCCCTCCAGGAACTGAAGGCTGGCACCGCCACCGGTGGATACGTGGCTGATGTCATTGTCGACGCCGGCTTGTTTCACCGCCGAGGCGGAATCGCCGCCCCCGATGATGGTCACCGCGTCCAGGTCGGCCAGGGCTTGGGCGACGGCAAAGGTGCCTTCGGCGAAGTTTGGCATCTCGAAGACGCCCATAGGCCCGTTCCATACCACGGTCTTGGCATCGCTGAGAATTGCCTTGAACGCGGTGATGGTCTCCGGGCCGATGTCCAGGATGCGCCATCCCGGCTCGACGGCGTCAACGGCGACGACCTTTTTAGTTGCATCGTTATCGAACGCGTCTGCAACTACGGCGTCGACCGGAAGCACGAGCTTATCACCGGCCGCGTCCATCAGCGCTTTCGCGGTGTCCAACACCTCATCCTCGACGAGGGAATCTCCCATCTCCAGGCCCTGGGCCTTGAAGAAGGTGTTGGCCATACCCCCGCCGATGAGGATGCTGTCGGCTTTACCGAGCAGATTTTCGATCACGCCGATCTTGTCGGAGATCTTGGCCCCTCCCAGGATCACGACGTAGGGGTGCTCTGGACTGCCGGTGGCCTGGCCCAGGAACTTGAATTCCTTCTCGATGAGGAAACCGGAGACCGCAGGCAGGGATTCGGTGACGCCGACGGTGCTGGCGTGCGCCCGATGTGCCGTGCCGAACGCGTCGTTGACAAAGAGCTCACCCATTGCCGCGAGTTGGGCGGCGTACGCCGGATCATTCTTCTTCTCACCGGGGTGGAAGCGGGTGTTTTCGAGCAATAGGACATCGCCGGGCTCGAGGCTCTCGGCCATCGCTTTGACCTCGTCACCGATGCAGTCCGGGGCCATCCTGACCTCTTGATCAAGCAGCTCGCTGAGTCGAACCGCGACCGGCTTGAGGCTGAGTTCCGGCTTGACCTCACCCTTGGGCCGGCCGAGATGGGACATCAGAACGAGTGACGCGTCCTCATCCAGAATATACTCGATCGTCGGCAGGGCTGCGCGGATGCGCGTATCATCGGTGATCTCATCGCCCTCCAGCGGGACGTTGAAGTCCGCGCGCATTAGGACGCGCTTGCCTTTTAGATCGACGTCACGAACGGTTTTCTTGTCCATAGATCCTCCTGTTGATTCGTGTGTTAACTTTCTACGTGTTTATTAAGTAGCTCGGGTAAAAAAAGAGGGACATCGACCGGGCCGATGTCCCTATCCTATTATCTAACGGATCTATTCCTCAGGCTACGCCCGATCGCAACGCGCCTTCACGCGCTCCAGCCCTTGGAAATCTATGAATCCGCATCGTGTTGTGTTCTTAGATGGTTCTAGAAGCCAAATTTCTTGGCAACCCGCACACCCTCGCGGATCATCTGGCTGGTGAAGCTCATCTCGTTATCGTACCAGGCCATGATCTTGACCAGGTTCCCGTCGACGACCCGGGTCATCTCAAGGTCTGCCAGCGACCCGTAGGTGATGCCGACGATGTCCGAGGAGACTAGGGGTTCATTGGTCACGCCGAAGATCCCCTTGTATTTCTCGGTCTCTGCCTCTTCTGAGAGGACCGCATTGATCTCCTCAACGGTGGTGCCCTTTTCCAGCAGGAAGACCATATCGGAGATGGACCCTACGGGAATCGGCGCGCGAACGGCCACGCCATCGAACTTGCCCTTGAGTTGGGGCAGAACCTTGGTGGTGGCAACGGCCGCGCCGGTGGTGGTGGGCACGAAGTTGGCAGCCGCGGCGCGGCCCCGGCGGATCTTGCTGCTGGGGGCGTCCACGATGGCCTGCGTCGAGGTGTAGGCGTGGATGGTGGTCATCAACGCTTTCTGGATGCCAAAGCGGCGGTCGATGATCTCGACGACGGGGGTGATGGAGTTGGTGGTGCAGCTGGCGGTGGAGATCATCTTGGCGTCATCGTCCGGCAGGTTGACGCCGTGAACAACGGTCTCAATGCTCTCACTCTTGGCCGGAGCGGAGAGAATCACGTATTTGGCGCCGGCGTCCAGGTGCTTCTGCATCCCTTCCTTGGTTCGGAAGAAGCCGGTGCACTCGAAGACGATATCGACGCCCATCTCTTCCCACGGAAGGTCTGCGGGATCGCGTTCTTGCTCAAAGGCGATCCGCTGCCCCTCGATAACCAGTGTGTCGCCGTCCAGCTTGACGTCTTTGTCATAGCGACCGTACGCGGTGTCATACTTCAGCAGATAGGCCAGATTGTCACGCGGAGCGATGTCGTTGATCGCGACCAGTTCCAACTCCGGCTCTTCCATGATGGTCTTGAGCGCAGCACGTCCAATACGACCCAAACCGTTGATTGCTACCTTAGCCATAGATGTTGCCTCCTTTTGTGATTATGTGTTCTGTCTTTACTTGACGTTCCAACCGCCCACGTGTGGCGGGTTGTACTCAAACGGCGTACGTGTCGAAGCCTCAGGCGTCGGGTTCCCCCCTAACGCCGGAGGTTGATGACAGCCTCGGCCAGTTTTTCACTGTCATGTTGCCAAGGCTTTGCATCCGAAATTAAGTCTGCTTTGACGATCTGGACGCCGGGCCGATTCTTGAGCTCGGGTCTCACCCACATCAGATGGGTGGGTAGTGACCCGGCGGAATGCGCAGTATTGACGAGGACCCTATCACAGAAGCAGGGTCCTAGATGACTCTCCAGGGCCGCAACGTGATCCTCTGCTGTGTAGTTTGTGGTCTCTCCCGGCTCCGTCGCTACATTACACACGTAAATCTTGACCGCCCGCGTCGACCTCAGCGCTTCTGCGATGCCCGGCACCGTAAGATTGGGCAGTAAACTGGTGTAGAGACTGCCGGGCCCTATGACCACGATATCCGCGTCTAGAATGGCTTGTACCGCCCCAGGGTAAGCAGCCGGAGCCTCTGGTTTCAGGGTAACGTTTACGATGATTCCCTTCGTTTTTGGGATCTCCGACTCCCCCTCAACGCGGACGAGTCCGCTATCTTCTCGTTGGATGTCGGCGCAGAGGGTCACCGCTTCCAGGGTGCTGGGCAATACGCGACCTTGAACCGCCAAGACGTGACTGGATTCTCTGAGTGCCGATTCAAACGACCCGGTAATGCCGGCCATCGCGCTGATAAAGAGATTGCCGAAACTGTGTCCCTTCAGATCCTCTCCGGACGCAAACCTATACTGGAAGAGCCGGGTCATCAGCGATTCATCGTCGGCCAGCGCCGCAATACAGTTCCGGAAGTCACCCGGGGGTAAAATGCCCATATCTCGGCGCAAGCGACCTGACGATCCACCGTCGTCAGCAACCGTCACGATCGCCGAGACGTTCGATGAATAGGCTTTAAGCCCCCGCAGTATGGTAGCTTGTCCGTGACCACCTCCAATAATGACGACGTTTGGGCCCCGGCCTCGTTGACGATAGGCGTACAGAACGTCAGGAAGTGCCTGATTGGTACGAGACAGGAATGGTTCCAGAATCGTATGGTTAAGCTCCCAGAGCCCAAATCCCAGCATGCCTATGCCGAGACTTAGGATCAGTCCCGCTCGAATGCCGCGCGGCAAGAACTGTAGGGTCAAATAGTAAAAGTACGGTGGGAGGGGATAGAGCGATCTAAGGGCCAATGCGCCGCCTAGACTGAGAAATCCGACGCCGAGGGCGAGTAACATCAGCCAGCGCTTGACACCCATCCCCGGTTTGAGCCACGTCAGGCGGTCGTGCCAGTGTTGCTTATCGGCTCCCTTTACCCTCCGCCTCATCATAGGCATTATACCTAGATTGATAGGTGTGTCAACAAATTACAACCGTCAAGCGACGCTCGATGGTAAGGCTCATTCGGATGGCGTCTGTTCTTCGGCGCGTAGGAGATTTTCTCGAACCTGGAGAAGTAGGCGACGCAGCAATACACGTTCTTCCATCGTCATATGGGCACATGCTTCTTCGTTGAACTGCTCCCTCCGCTTTTCGATCTCATCGTAAATCTGTCGACCGGCATCCGAGAGGTAGACCCGGGACACTCGCTGATCCTCATCTATAAGCGTCAAGGACCCATCCAGCTATTGAGGAAATGGATCGGTCCTTGCCTATGAAGATTTCAGGGCTCTATCGGTACGATTCAGTGATGGAAGGCGTGCGCCATCTCAATCACTCACTGAATGCGCGCGACAACCCGCGCATTTCTCCAGAGCTCTTCCAATCGATAATAATCCCGCATCTCGCTGTTGAACAGATGAACAATGACGCTGTTATAATCAATGAGAATCCAACCTGACTCCGCGTTCCCTTCGACATTGAGGGCGAGGGTGCGACTGCTACCTTGCTTCATAGTCTCCTGAATCGCATTCATAATGGACTGAAGCTGCCGGCGGGTATCCGCCGTACAGATGACGAAAAAATCGGTGAAGGTCGTCACCTCCCTCAAATCCAAGATGAGAATATCCTCTCCTTGTCTGTCAACAATCACGTCGGTAATCTGGTTTGCTAAATCTAGACTCTCCACCTAACCTCCTCTAAATGCAGGACCCCTCGTGAATAACCCGACCGCCTCCGATTCCCCAAAAGAGGGGATACTCGCCTATCACAGAATCCAACGTCTCTTTGCTAAGTCTAAGGGCGGATTTCCTGACGTAGCACCGTGATAGAGGCACTCTACAACTATAATAGCATAGAACCCGAACGTTTTCCAGATTATCAATCGGTGCGTATCATCGCGTGAAGCAGTTGGAAGGCGTGCTCGACGTCGGCCTCGTCGACGGTTTCCGCCGTCGAGTGGACGTAACGGCACGGGATGCTGACGCATCCACTGGGCACGCCGGCGCGAACGAGCTGCATCGCTGCCGCATCGGTGCTACCCCTAAGGAGAACCTCAAGTTGGTAGGGAATGTTCTCAGCTTCTGCTACTTCAACCATCCGATCTCGGACCTTGGGATGGGCGATCATCCCACTGTCTTTGACCTTGATCGCAGGCCCTTTGCCCAGGGACACATCCATGGGTAGGGCTTTGGGGGTGTCTCCGGTGGATGTGACGTCGATGGAGATCGCCATGGTCGGATCGATTCGGAAGGCGGAGGTGCGAGCTCCGGAGAGCGTGATCTCCTCCTGGGTGCTGAAGACAAAGAAGACGTCGTGGGCTGGTTGCTCGAGGCGTTCCAGGAGTTCAAGCAGGATGTAACATCCAATGCGGTCGTCCATCGCTTTGCTGACCCACCGGCTGCCCTGTGAGTCCAGAGGACCGACAAAGGTCGCCGTATCTCCCACCTGGACCGGGGCGTTTTCCCGGTCGGAAGCCCCCACGTCGATATAGAGATGATGGAGTTGGGGGAGTCTGTTGCTATCCTCACGACGCTCCACAGATACGGTGCCCAGGGTGCCGTTAGCGAAGCGGACCCGACCGCCGATGCTGTTGACGGTCCGAATGCCTCCCACCGAGGTGAACCGCACAAAGCCTTTGTCCTCGACGTGCGTGACCATCAGGCCGATTTCGTCCATATGTGCAGCGAGAAGCAGGGTCTGATCGTGATTGGTGCCCCGCCGCAGCCCTACCAGGCTGCCCAAGGCATCGGTGCGCATCTCATCGACGTGATCCTGTAGCTCTTCCGCGATCACCGCCCGAATTTTATCTTCGTAACCTGAGGGGCCAGGCGTCTGGGTCAATCTCTCCAAGCGTTGTCTGTTCAAGGTGTCTTTACCTCCCAATGGGTCGATCGTCAGTTGGATCGTGGGCTATGCATTGAAATTCAGCGCTGCCGGCGTCAAAGCCCGCAAGGTTGCGTCCACCAGTCGGTGGGTGAACATCACATCGTCCGGCGCGACTAGGGATATAGGGCTGTGAATATATCGGCACGGTACGGCGATGGTGATGGATGGGACTCCGCCTCGCACGCGATGCGTGCCGCCGGCCTCTGTCCCGCTGATCCCCGGTTGCTTGAGCTGGTAAGGAATCGCGTGTTCGGTTGCCGTCCGGAGAACGTGACGCAGGAGTTGGGGCGGGGTGACGTACGAGCGGTCCATGACGGTGATCGCCGGTCCCTCTCCCAACTCGGTCGTCGGGCTGGTATCCGCTTCCTCCTCCGGTTTCGGTAAGTCGTCGGCCAGGGTCCCCTCCAGCGAGACGCTCACATCCGGGTTCGCCGTATAGGCAGCGACGCGAGCACCTCGCAGTCCGACCTCCTCCTGAACGGTGAACGCGCCATAGAGATCGAAGGGGAACCGCTCCCCCTGGAGCAGCTGGATGAGAATCGCGCATCCGGCCCGGTCGTCAAAGGCTTTGCCGGCCCACGAGGCACCGAGGGGACGGAACCGCGTGGCAAATGTGATCGGGGTGCCCAGGGGCGCAGCATTTTCCGCCTCCTGTTTATCCTTGGCCCCGATATCGACGGCGAGTTTTTTCGTCTCCGTCGCCCGCTTAAACGTCTCCCGGTTGGCTCGATGGATGGCTTGCAGCCCGATCACACCGGGAATCGCGTCCTCACCGACCCGGACGGTTAAGCCGGGTAAAAGACGATCGGGGATACCACCGACCGTGTCGACCCGCAGCGCACCGTCGCTCTCATGGCGTATGACCATCAGTCCGACTTCGTCCATATGCGCGGTCACCAGCACCTTCAGGTCCATAGTGCCGGTGCCAGTTTTATGAGTGATCAAATTACCCATCGCATCGACGACCATATCGTCCACGTAGTCTTGCACGAGGGGTTTGATCGCTCGACGTACCTCGGCCTCGTGACCGGAAACGCCCGCGATGTTGGAGAGCCTCTCCAGCATTCCTTCTAAAGCTATCGGGTGGTTTTGGTTGTTCATTTGTCGTCCTCCCAGCTTGCGTGGAATTCAGCTGACAGCCGGGTGACAGCAGCCGTCAACAGACGGGCGGTACGTTCAACGTCCACCAGGGCTGCAACCTCAACCGGTTGGTGCATGTATCTCACCGGTATGGAGATCAACCCGGTGGGGACCCCCTCACGCGCGACCTGAATCCCCCAGGCATCGGTGCCGCTGGAGCCGGGGAGTGGCTCAAGGGAGACTTTGATCTCTTGAACGTCGGCGGCCTCCCGGAGAAGATCTAGGACGGCTGGATGGATGTTGGGACCTATCCCCAACGCAGGGCCTTCGCCGAGTTCGAACGTACCGGTTCCCTTGTCGTTGTGTTGTTTGGCAAAGGTCACGTCTAGGGCGATGGCCAGATCGGGATCGACCTCATAGGCACTGGTAATGGCTCCCTTGACGCCCAACTCCTCCTGGACCG
The DNA here is from genome assembly GCA_034437735.1 of Anaerolineae bacterium. Lineage (GTDB taxonomy): Bacteria > Chloroflexota > Anaerolineae > B4-G1 > SLSP01 > PWVB01. The sequence continues at coordinate 25,394 of DAOTTS010000101.1, read as the reverse complement.
TCGCGACGGCATAGATATCCCAGGCGTGTTGGCGGGTCTCTAGCGCCTCCAGACTCAGAGTCAGGGCTGCCACGGAGGCTCGGTTGTCGAGCGCTTTCGCTGCAATCCGGTGATTGCGTAGCTGTTGGGCCTCCTGGTGGATCGTGACGTGGTCTCCAACCCGCACTTGGCCCTCAATCTCATCGGCAGGCAGTCCGAGGTCGATAAAAATCTCGTGCCACGGTTGAACCCGCCGGCGCTCAGACGTGGAGAGCACGTGGGGTGGGCGGCTGCCGATGATGCCCGGCAGGCTGGTCTTTCCGTGCACGTCGACCTCAAGTCCAAGTAGAAGCCGGCGATCGGTGCCGCCCAGCCCGTGGGCGCGGACGAATCCATCCTCAATCCCGGTGACGATCAAACCGATTTCATCCATATGGGCCGCAATCATCAGCGTGCGTCGTGGCTCAGGGCCGTTCCCGCGTTTTAGGGCGATCAAATTGCCCATGGCGTCGGTGCGCAGTTCGTCGGTCAACGGACGCCAAAGTGTTTCGATGGCCTGGCACGTCGCTGCCTCTCGACCGGCCGGGCCGGGTCGTTCGCTCAATGTCTTTATGAGTTCCCAAGTGTCCAAGGGTTCATCTCTCCTTAAGCAAGGTTATCCATACGCTCACGTAGAGGTGCTGATGAACAAAACGGACTGAAGGCACATCTAAGGCCGGTTCAAGACAGCGCAATCCTGCTTTCACGGCTAGGGCGCCATCGTGGGCGTACTTGTGATCGTCGCTGTCGCGGTCAACGTAGGGGTTGGGGTTGCCGTCTCCGTCTCTATCGATTCGGGCGTCTCCGTTGCCGTAGGCGTAAACGTAGCCGAGGGCTCCGGCGTCACCGTAAAGGTCGGTGTGGCGGTTGCCGTATTCGTCGGCGTTGAGGAGGGCTCCGCTGTCGCCGTCTCGGTCGGTGTAGGCGTGGGCGTGGGGGTCAAGGTCGCGGTTGGTGTCTCAGTTGGGGTGGGGGTCGGCGTGCGGGTTGGGGGAAACCATTGGGTCGGTGTCGGTGGCAGCGTTTTCTCCGGCGTGTCCGTGCCGGGTCCGGCCGTATAAGGGGTCGGTGAGGGAGTCGCAATGATCGTCGGCGTCTCCGTTGGTGTGGGGGTGGCCGTGGGCGTCGCTGGGGCACGAATGGCGAGCGCCACGATCCCCATACAGTAGCAGGGGATCGTGGCGATGATAATCGCAATTAACACCGTGTAAATGGGTTTTTCAGTACGCAGCCGTTCGAGTAAGCCCAGTTTATTCATAGCGGACGCTTTTGTGACAGACGCTTTCAGGACGGACGCTCAACCTCAGTGAACCAACGGGAAAAATCATAGCATCGATCCATGGGATGTCAACGCAACGCCCTGAATGAGGAAGATGGTTGCAGATACAGGGATGGTGCGACCTCATTCAGCGGCGTGCGCTGCCGGCATCTCTGGCTTTAGGATCCATGCCCGTATGCAGTCCCTCTTACCCACGGACGGACCGGGAATCAGGCCGGAACGATGCGGATTTGACCTGGCGGATCCTATTAAGATAGGTTGAGGAGGTTGCTAGATTTGCCGTTGATCGGTGCTAATCCTGGGGCGTGATGGCGTCGTCGATGATATGTCGGCCGGCAGCTACTTCGTCGACGGAGTGGATGGCTCCCCCCAATTCCTCTATGACTTCTTCGACATTTTCATAGCGGATCGCATCACCCTCGATGGTGATTTTGGCGTTCTCCACTTTGCGATCCATCTCATAGATGCTGATGTTCACGGCGGATATACCTTCGAGCCTTGTCAGTTGCTTGGCCAGATCGATGATACTTGGATCATGAGGTTTCAGTGTATCCAGAACCAGTCTGCGAATTTCACCCATCTTACTTGATATCTCCTTGTCATGATTGGATGATCTTAAGGGTTGTTGCCTCCAGGAAAATAAAAAGCTCAACATACTTATCAGCCGCAATCACACGTAACCTTGAAGATACCGTCCGGTTACGGTGCGGCGTGCCGTGAAAGGTCGGCACGCAGGACTCAAGTCTGTTGAGCTTTTACTCATGGATAACAATCATAGGGATCATAATACGAAATGCAGGATAGGCAAGTGGAAATCTGACGTACGAGGGGGGAACGCAAAAAAGCTGCCCGGCCTGGCCGGGCAGCTTTTCTCTTCTTCGGTGATGGTCTAGAAGGTGTAGAAATCGTTGGACCGTGAGGTCTCCGCAGGATGATCCAGCGGCTTCACGTTGGTGGCCTGGAGGCCCTTATCGGTCTCTTCGAGGCCGAACTCAACCTTCTGGCCTTCCACGAGCTTCTTGAAACCCTCTTCTTGGATGGCTGAATAGTGGACGAACACATCCTCTTTGCCTTCGCGGGAGATGAAACCATATCCCTTGGCAGCATTGAACCACTTCACAACACCAGTTTCTCGCTCACTCATTGCTTCTTGCTCCCTTTCAACTACTTTACTTGGACGCAGACGTGAATGTCCCAAAAACAAAGTTCGGACTTATGCTTAAGTCCGAACGCTTGACACTATGTACAAACTTGGGACTAGCTGCATCATACTGTCTATATTTATAACACATCCGTACAGATAGTCAAGAGCCGCTCAAAAGCGAGATCCTACCCTATGGGACGTTGGTTTGGGTAAATAAGTCGCTTGTCAGTTACAGGGGCTTAAGTATACTGGGACGGGAATTGGCTTGGCGGGTAGGGTCTGGACTTGTCTTTGAGCTTTGTAGCATTGTCTGATATAATGACGAGTCAATGGGACTGGATGCCAAGTGGACGTGATGACGGTGTCGGAATCCGCGATGGGTATCGGTTTTGGTAGGTCAGGTCGGGTTTGGGCTGCTGACCCAAGCCCACAACAGGCATAGTTATGGGCATTTGCGAGGAGGAATCACGATGCAGAGTGTGTTGGAAGAAATTCGTGAAGGTATTATGGATGGTGATATGCAGCTCGTGCAGGACAAGGTCAATGAGGCGCTGGCGTCCGACGTTGAAGCGCCGGTTATCCTGCGTCAGGGGCTGATCCCGGCGATGGCTGAGGTGGGACGGCTCTTCGAGGCCGGGGAGTATTTCGTTCCTGAGGTATTGATTGCGGCTCGTGCGATGAAAGCGGGCTTGACCATTCTTAAACCCAAGCTGGTTGAGGCCGATATCGAACCGGTCGGCACGGTAGCGGCCGGGACGGTCAAGGGTGACTTGCACGATATTGGCAAGAACCTGGTTTGCATGATGCTTGAGGGGGCTGGATTCGAGATTATGGATCTGGGCACCGATGTGAGCCCTGAGTCATTTGTGGACGCCGTGAAGAGCGAGGGCGTCGATGTTGTGGCGATGTCGGCTTTGTTGACGACGACGATGCCCAATATGAAGACCACGCTTGACGCGTTGGAAGAGGCTGGGGTCCGGGACAAGGTTCGGGTGATGGTGGGGGGCGCGCCGGTGACCCAGGCCTATGCCGATGAGATCGGGGCCGACGGGTATGCCGCCGACGCCAGCCGCGCTGCGACCTTGGCGAAGGATCTGGTCGGCGCCTAGCGCTTGGATTGCGTCGGTTCGGGGCTGTCGCCCCACCTTTACTGATCGGGACGTGAGTAACTAAAGCGTTCCTGCTTTGTCATGGGCACAGTTGAAAAGTTTAGCGTTTTGTGTCCGGATCAGTAATATTGAAGATAGACCCCTCAGTCGTGTGATAATCATCCCCACTGAGGGGTCTGATTTATCCCGAGGTTGACGGCTGCTCGTAGAGTTCGATCAGCACGCCTTGGGCACTCTTGGGATGGATGAATGCATAGCGTGTACCCTCGGGATGCGAGCGGATCTCTGTCGCCATCCGGGCTCCTTGGGCTTCCAATTGGTGGATGGTCCCTTCGATATTCTCTACGGCTAGACAGATGTGATGGATGCCCTCGCCGCGCTTCTCAATAAACCGTCCGATGGTGTTTCCGGGATCCAGAGGGCGAAGCAGCTCGATCTCTGAGTCGCCCATAGGTAGAAAGGCGATCTCGACGCCCTCCTCTTCAACCTCCCGGCGTTCACCGACCTCCGCCCCCAGGGCATCCTGGTAAAACGTTAACGCGTCTTCCAAATTCGCGACTGCGATCGCTATATGATGGATTTTCATCGGTCTCCTTCGTGTGTTACCCCAAAACGGCGAACCGCCAAGGGTTCTCAACTTACGCATACTCCTATCCTAGGTGTCTGCCTTATTTGTCAAGCAACCGGCGAATTCGCAGCTTGACAACCCTTTTGAGCTCCTTATACTGAACGAGAGGCTAGATCGGAGGTGAGGGTATGTTCCATGCGGCCGATCGCGTTCTGGTGGGTGTCATGACCGACCCGCGTGATTTTGAACTGGCCCGCGATGAAGGGTGGTACCGGATCCCGGTACGCCACGCACCCCCGTGCACCGTTGATGCTGCCGTATTGGCATTTTACTTCACAGCCGCGTTCGGGGACGCAAAGTGGGGGATCCACTGGTATGCGGAGGTCCGAGGCCATGAGTTGGTCCTGCGGCGTGATCTCTTCCCCGAGCAGCACGATCATCCCAGGGCCGACGCCCGGTATTACAAGATGCAGATAGGTCCTATGATCAAACGGGAGCCGGCGATTCCGAGTTTGCGTTGGCGGCGTATCACGTTTATCGCGACGACGTGGGATCGCTTCTCTGCTGCCGAAGAGGTCAATGACCTCTATCTCTCCGGGGCCGACGGCCTCTATGTGACGCTCAAAGAGAGCGGATTCTTTCCGGAGCGTGACTACTTCATCCGGGAGGAGGAGGCGTCGTATAAGGTGGATATGGCCATTCCCTGCCAACAGGGGGTGGTCCCCATCGTCTTCGGAGAGGGACCGGCGCCGGAGAACGCCCTGACGGCGCCTGATCTCGAGGCGGTGCAGCGGGCGATCTCCGATCTCGGCGGGCCGGCGCCCCCATCCGGGGACGATTAGGGACGCTGTGCGCCCAAGCCGTCCTTTCGTCTGTGGGGTCTGGGTCTCTCAGTCTCCCACCTTTGCGACCAATAGCGGGATCGTGATCGATGGGGAGGATGCGGTTCTTATCGATCCGGGCTTGACCTGGGAGGATCTTCGTCGGGCGAAGCGGTTTCTTCGCCAACGGGGCGCCCGTGTGCGGTTTATCATCATGACGCACGGGCATTGGGATCACCTGCTGGGTCCCGTGGCTTTCCTGGGCGTTGAGGTGATCGCCCACCGATCCTATCTCAGGATCCTCGACAAGCAGCGCCACAATCTGATACGTCAGGTGGCTAGCTGGCGTATGGGAAAGGCTGCGGGTCCTGTGGCTGATTTTGTGCCGCCCCGACCGACGGTTACCTTCGCCAACCACGTTGTTCTGCACGTGCACAATCGGGAACTCGTGTTGATGCATACGCCGGGGCACGCACCCGATCACTGTGCAGTTTTTATCCCTGATGTGGGATTGCTCTGGGCCGGGGATATGCTCAGCGATCGAGAGCCCCCGATGGCGATGGACAGCGTTCCCCGCTACATCCAGACGCTGAGAGCGCTACATGCGCTTCCGGTGCGGGCGCTGGTACCAGGGCACGGCACGCCCACACGCGATCCCCAGGAGATTCACCGACGCTTCCGGCAGGATCTGAGATACCTTGAATCGTTACAGCGTTGCGTGACCCGGCAGGTGGCACAGGGGACGTCCCGCGATGAGACCGTGAGGGCCTGCCGGGACGTCACGTTTGTTCAGCCCAACAGTTATCCGAACGCCCACGTGTGGAACGTTGAGAGCGCGTACGTGGCCTTGGGTGGGATGGCTGCTGAGGGCCTTATTGGATGGGAGAAAGACTGGTTGTGACTCAACATTCAGATCAGACGCTTGACTGGAACGCTGTCCGTGCGTATCGTGCGCGTACCTATCGGTTGTTGCCCGAACTCCGGGTCGAGACGAAGGACGAAGCGGTCGCGTTTGTCAACGACCGGGGCTTCGTGATGTTTCGACCCATCAAGGGGATCGATGCGCCCAATCTCTGGAGCGCCGTGGCCGGCGACCGGCCCGTGCCCAACCGTCACGACGATCCGGGACACGTGACGTGGGCGTGGAAGGATGAGCTTCTCGATGAGCGGCGGTGGTATTACGGGAAGATCCTCAGGCGTCGGGCGACGATTCTCTCCCTTGATCTCGCCCCCGCTTTTTATGCGCTGAGTGAGAACTACGGCTCGCCGGAGTCCGATTACGTGGATCAGTACCAGGCCGGACGGATGTCTCAGGAGGCCAGGATTATCTACGAGACGCTGCTGGAGCGGGGAGCCCTCGATGCGGTGGCACTCCGTAAAGCCACGGGAATGGTGGATGACAGCTCGCGGTACCGGTTCAACCGTGGTTTGACCGAGCTCCAGGGTGACTTTAAGGTTCTGCCCATCGGTGTGGCGGAAGCGGGCGCGTGGAACTACGCCTTTATCTACGAGTGTGTCCACCGGTACTATCTGGAGCTGCCCACCCAGGCCCGGTCCATCAAGATCGGGGAGGCGCACCGGATGTTGGTGATGCGGTATCTGGCGTCGGTCGGCGCGATTCCCGTCAGCGACGTGGAGAAGCTCTTCGGATGGTCGACGCGGGACGTCGAGCGGGCTATCGAGAAACTCGCCGCGGAGGGCGCGCTGATACAGGGACTTACGGTTGCGGATAAACGGGTTGCGGACAAACGCGGGACGTGGATTGCGTTACCGGCTCTGATCTGAGAAAGGGTTCGAGTTCGGCGCGTTCAGGCATGTGGTTGAAGGCTCGTTAGCGCCTGGCGACGTTCCATAATTTCCTGGCGGAGGGACTCGTACATCGATCCCTCCTCCGGTTCGAGGAGTGTCCAGGCTTTATCGAGGTGTTCTTCGGCTTCGGCCCAACGTTCCTCCAAGAGATACAACTGACCCCACTCACCCTGGGTGTTGGCCAGATTCCAGGTATCGTTTCGGCGCGCCCACGCCTCACACGCCTGTCGAAAGCAGCGTTCTGCTTCTTCCGGTTGGTCCGATTGGGCATAGATCATGCCTAAATTGTGCCGGGTACGGGCGAGATTGAGGGGGTCCCCCGTCTGCTTCAATATGCGTTCGGCACTGAGGCCTGCCGACTCTGCTTTCTCGAGGTCGCCGAGCTGCCGGCACAGATTGGCGATGTTGAGCTGGACTCTTGCCAGATTGACGTCATCCTTCAATTGCCGGTAATAACGGAGGGCCTGATCGAAGTGCGTCTCTGCCGGCGCGAGTTCCTCGGTATAGGTATGCAAGATGCCCAGATTCCTTGCGACCACGGCCAAGCCATCGATCTCATGCTCCTGCTCGAACCGCTCCTGTGCCCGTTGGAAATGGGTCTCTGCTTTTGTCCAGATCCCCTGACTCAGATAGATAACCCCGAGCGTGTTATCGGCATATCCTGCCCGCACGGGCTCTTGGATCGTCTCAAATAACCTCAGTGCGCCTTGGCAAAGGGCTTCGGCCCGGGGGTAAGCCCTTTGTTGCCGATAGAGCGCGCCGAGGTTCGCGAGGGCCAGAGCGCGGTTGAGGGTGTCGTTGCATCGATGGGCCAGCCGCCAGGCCTTGCGGTACGCGCGAATGGCTGCGTCCTCATCACCGCGCTGGCGCTGAATTGCCCCGACCCGCAATTGTAACGCAATCTGGGCGTGCCTATCGGACCGCCGGTGGGCAACGCGCAGCAGATATTGGAGGATCTGCTGCCATTCCTCCCAGTGCCCGCGCCGCTCCATATGGGGATGGAGTAGGGAGACGAGGGAAATCTCAAGCTCTCCGGCTTCGTCCAGATCCAGAAGGGCCTCGAGTGCCCGCGCGCCACCTTGGAGGTCAGGATCCCGTGGGGGCTGATCCTGAGGGAGCTGGTCTAAATAACCAAGCCAGTATTGGGCGTTAGCGAGAATAATCCGCTTCAATGGTTTGCCTCGGATGCTCTCTGCTTGACGAAGCTATGGGTCAGTGGGTGCAGTCCATAACGCCTTTCGTTGAGACCCCCTCGCGTATTCACGAGCGCATAAGTTGTGAGGTGCTGTAAGCTCGTAGCCGTCTCCCGGACGCTCAATTCGGAGGCTGTGGCAATCTGTTCGATACGACCGCCGCCCTCGGGGACGAGTAGAAGGGCCTTCATAATCCGGCGGCACCGTTCGTCGAGGGATCGCCACGCGTCGAGATGAACGAAATCCGCCAGTTCGGCCGCCGCTTTGCTCTTGGTATTGCGAAGTCGTTCCAAGACCGCCGGGAGTGGGAACGTGTGAACTTGTCCGATAATGAGCTTCGTAGCCAGTGGGTTCCCTTCGGCGACATCGTAGATAGGTTGCAGCGATGATGCCGGTGCCTCGGCGAGTTCGGTCAGCCCCTGGTTGGCAGCCTCATAGCGAATCAGCTCGAAGGTCTCCTCTCGGGATAAGCCGTCCACCTGCGAGATGTACACGCCGGTCTCGCCCCTCAGTGAGTAACGCGTAGTGATGAGGACTTTGCTGGGATCGACCAGCTCTCTGAGTTGCGTGACCAAGGTGCGATAGTCGGTCAGGGTTTCCAGATTATCGATAAAGATGAGACATGATCGCTGCTGAACGTAAGCTTTGATCCCAATCAGTTTGTCCTTACTTGACCGTCGTCTCAGGGCATCCAAGCCAAATTGATCGATGAGTTGATCGATGAATCCCTCAAAGGTCAAGCTGGGTAGGGGGGCCAGGTCCTCAATTTCGCCGGTTAACCGGAAGAGACGTTGTTGAGCGCTGATCCAGGCGATCTCTTTGAAATGAACGCCGTATGCTGATTTCCGGGCTAGCGCGTGAGCTAGGGAGGTTTTACCCACACCGCCCATCCCTTCCAGGGCAAGGATCCAGGGACCTGTCAGTTCGTTGAGTCTCTCTTCGATCTCGGCGACCTTGTCATCCACGCCGAAGAGCTTGGTGTAGGAGGGGGGCGGTAATCGCGATTCAACCTGGAGCGCTTGGTGCTGTCGGCTCTCTAGTTCATAGCGCCAGATTGCTTGCGCGAGTTGAACGATCGCGGTGCGCTGTTGGTGGTAAATGGAGTCCGGTGTGGTGTTGAGGCTGTAGGCGACCTCGCGTGCGGTCTCTTCGTTCAAAAATCGCCGTTCCAGAAGGCCGGCGGCCTCCGTATTCACGCGCTTAAGGCGTTCCATCCCCACCATAAGCACCCGATTCGTAAGCAGGTGAGGGTTTTCAATCTCCTGTTGGCGTTGAATTCGGTAGGCGCATACCAACTCATCCAATGTGTTCTCATCGAGCATCCGCTTCCCTTGGCTTGTATGCCATGCTTTGAGCGCACGATGCACACGATCCGGCTGGTCTTGCGGCATCTCTGGGGATTCATAATCGATCATAGTTGTCACCTGGATCCTACGAAAAGAATCATCAACGTGGTTGGGTATTCTATCATAATCTGCACGTCATACGAGTGTCGTCTATATTCAGTGACGTCACTGTTATGGTGAGGCGGAGGTTTCCAGACCCGTTCAGATTCTCTCAGATATATCCAGATGGGGTTCAGACCTCTGAAGGCTTTCCCAATACGCCGCTGACCCAGTCAGGGGTTTGTCCCTTATACTCAAACGTGATATGCGGTCAGAGCTTGGTGATCAGATCCGCAGCGCATGTCTTGATGACATCGCGTTAGTGTGGAGAGGAGGGAGGCATTGAGCGTGAACGATGCAAACCGTAAGTGTGCCATTGTGATCATTGCCGACGGCTTTCGTGAGGTGGAGGCGATTGGGATGCTCAATACCCTCCGGTGGGCCGGCGTCTACGCGAAAAGCGTGGGTTTAACCAGCGGGCTTGTCAAAGGTGCGCGGGGTATTTTGGTGAGGCCCGATTTGACCCTGGCGGACTTATCCGATTTCCTGGAGGGTATAGGGATTGCCCTGGTCGTTCTGCCCGGTGGAGAGCGGAACTTATCCCGACTTGCCCAGGATCCGAGAGTGCACGAGCTGGTTCGGGATGTGGCTCTTTCCCACGGGATCATTGCTACAAATCCGAGCGGTATGCGTATCGTGCAATCTGCCCTGGGGCCGGGTATGGATATGGAGCGCGAGGACGATTATCAGATTGCTCTCCATTATGATCCGGATCAGCCGATTGAGACGTTTGCAGAGGATCTGATTCGGCGGCTGGCGTGATGGGCATCTGTTGGATACGTGGGTACTTATTACGTGACCTGGCTGAAGTCTCTGTCACGCGCGGTCTGAGAGTATTGCCTACAGTAAAAGGAATGACACGATGAACCCCAACCAATACACGGCGCCATTCGAATGTCCTGACTATACAGCGTCGCCACGGGTTTTGATTGTCGATCACGACGTTCGTTATCTGCGCTTGATCGACATCGAGCTTCAGAATAACCTCTATGAAACCCTGACGGCCCAAAATGCCAGCGATGCCGTTGCACTCGCGGCCCAGGAACCCCTTGATTTGATCCTTCTTGAGTTTTCGTTGCCGGATGCACGCGGGGATCAGGTCTGTAAGCAGATCCGTGAGTTCTCTGAGGCATCTATCCTTATGCTTATGGACTCGGGTTCGGTCGACGAGATCGTTGAGGCGCTCGACGCGGGCGCCGCCGACTGCGTAATCAAACCCTTCTGCGCCGAGGAGCTTTTAGCCAGGATCCGGGCGGTTTTGAGGCGCAGCGCCAATCGTGGGGTGGAGACCCCAAGGTTTCTTCGGTCCGGCAACGTCAGCGTAAACCTGGAGCAACAGCGTATCTTTCGAAACCGCGAGGAAATTCACCTGACGCCTACCGAGTACAAACTGCTGGTAGAACTCATGCAGAATACCGGCAAAGTGCTGGTGCCGGATTATCTCCTGGAGGCTGTCTGGGGGTATCGAAACGAGACGCAGCCGCGATTGCTGTGGCAGGTGATTCATAGGTTGAGACAGAAGATCGAACCCGACCCCAGTCATCCCACGTACATTCATACGCGTCGAGGCATCGGCTATTTGTTCTCGACAGAGGTGGATTGAAAGGTCGGTTCCAGGCCCCAAGATTTTATCTGCTGGCTCCGAGGAGATTTGCAATCTCCGCTTTCACCAGATAGAGTCCAAATACGCGAATTTTCGGGCTTACTTTCCCATAGCAAGCGACAGGAGCTCGGGATTTCCACGACGATAAAACCTCGCAGTGCCTCACATTCTCTGTACACTCGCGAGTCTCTGTGATATACTCACTAGCATAGGATCATATCCTAAGGGTTGGCTGTCAAATAACTTCCGCAAAATCAAGCTGAAAGCGGTGTTGAAAGCACCCCAGGCGTCGAAGTTATTGAGCTTTCAGCCCTAAGTAACTCCGTAAAAGTTTCTTTACTCATTCTGAAGACCGCCCCCGAGGACGGGGGCTATGAGCAGTGTTAAGATACTTGTTCTTACCTACATAGTGGATGAGGGGTGATGGATGGCAGAACAAGATGGCAAGCGGGGACCCGAACCTCAGGTGTCAGCAGTCCCCCAGGACGCCGGATCGTCTTCGCAATCGTCTGAGCGTTTCAATCTGATTGGACGCCTGGTCTGGGCTCTCATCTTGGTCTGGGTGGGTGGGGTGTTATTGGCTGATAACCTCGGGTACCTGGAACGCGTGATGCTGCCACCGGTGAGTCTTCCCTGGTCGATGCCGCTTCGGCCCGCTTTATGGCGATTGCTCATCCTCGGCGTCGGCGCATTGCTCGCCCTCGGGGTGGTCGCCCGGATCCTGCTGCCGAGATATCGCGAGGACGTGTTGGGGAATCTTATCCTGGTGATCGTCTGTATCTCCCTTGGATTCGGCTACGTTGATCTGATCTGGCCCTTGATTCTGATCGCGCTCGGCATCGCGCTGCTCGTGAAGCGTGGGTCTTTCTAAACGGTAGTGTTGGTGGTGGTGGACGAACAATCGTCCCTACCTTGTTGATCATAATAGTGTTGGACAGGATGAAAGGAGAGGTGAGCGTGAGTACGAATCATTCAGCGGTGGTCATCGGGGCGGGGCTTGGAGGTATTGCGACGGCTGCGCGCCTGGCACGCCAAGGGTATCAGGTGACGGTGTTGGAGAAGAACCCGGAACCGGGTGGGCGTTGCGGAAAGCTGGAGCGTGATGGGCATCGTTTTGATACCGGGGCCACGCTTTTCTTGATGCCTGAGATCTTTGAGGAGACGTACCGCGCGTTGGGGGAACGGATGGAGGATCACCTGGATCTGCGCCGTATCGACCCCACGTATACGATCCGGTTTGATGACGGCTACGAGATTGCCCTGACCGCCGATCTCAATGAGATGGAGGAACAGCTCGAGGCTGTCGAGCCCGGGAGCTTCCGCGCGCTGCTGCAGTATCTTGCGGAGGGCTATCAGAATTATCACAAATCGGTCAAGTATTTTGTAGGACGTAACTTCTACAATATTTTCAGTATTTTAGTCCCAAGAACTTCCCGCTGCTTTTTTAACTCAAAGCTTTGGTCAATCACTATCCTCGAGTTCGCCGCTTTTTCGACGATCCCCATCTGCGGGCAGCGTTCACGTTCCAGGATATGTACCTGGGCTTGAGCCCGTTTGAGGCCCTGGCGACGTATTCGTTGCTTCAGTACACCGAGTTAGCGCGCGGGGTCTGGTTTCCTATGGGGGGGCTCTATCGTGTGATTGAGAGCTTCGTTGAGATTGCTGAGGCCAATGGCGTGCAGTTCCGGTACAAGGCGCCGGTGCGCGAGATTGAGATTGTCGATGGTCGGGCCCAAGGTGTGGTTCTGGAGAACGGTGAACGGGTTCGCGCCGACCTGGTGGTGGCCAATGCCGATCTTCCGTACGTTTATCGCGCGTTGCTGCCGGATTCACTCAATTTCTACGTTTCCTCGATGAGGAAGCCACCCCCTGGCAGAATCTGATGTTAGTGGCCACGATGCCCCCCAAGTCTTCCTGCACGCGTTTTTGAAAGTCTCTCTCCGGGAAAACTTGTTCGAGATTATGAAGGGATAAGCCGGAGAGGGTTTTCCGCTCTCCTAATTCTGACGGCTTTGAGCCAAGAGGACGACGGCGGACCGGGCTTCGACGGTATACGCTGAATCCTGGACGGCGGGCGCATCCTGCGGCAGTATGATGTCGTTCGGGGATGGGTAGTGAGTGTCTACAACCCGGCACCAATCCCGCTCGTGCACGGGGTCGAGGTCCGGCAGCTTAAAGGTGAGCGGCTGCTTATAGGCATTGAGCATGATGTGAAGGTGCTCACCATGGTCGGGGTTGCGCAGCTCAAAGGCAAGGCTGTGGGAGGTATCGCCCCAATCGGGCTGGTTGAGCCTGACGCCGTGCCAGATGACTTTGGTCTCCTCCGGATTGGGTTCCGTGCTCCAAAATACCCGTTCGCGGAAGACGTCAAGGTCTTGGGTAAAGGTGATAAGCAGGCGCACGAAGCGCAGGAAATCCCGATGCGTGTCCAGGTTTTCCCAGTTGAACCAGCTTATCTCATTATCCTGATTATAGGCGTTGTTGTTCCCCTTCTGGGTCCGGCGGACCTCGTCCCCCATGAGGATCATGGGGGTCCCCTGAGAGACGAAGAGAATCGTCATAAAGTTGCGAATCTGGCGGCGGCGAAGCTCAAGAATCTCCGGATCGTCGGTTGGACCCTCGGTCCCACAGTTCCAACTGAAGTTGTAATCGTTACCATCTTGGTTACCGTGAAGATTGGCCTCGTTGTGCTTCTTGTTGTAGGAAACCAGGTCGTTGAGTGTGAACCCATCGTGACAGGTGACGAAGTTGATGCTTCGATTGGGCTCCCGACTGGGTTGCTCGTAGAGATCGGGGCTGGCACAGATGCGATAGGACAAGGGCCGGACGGTTTTCCTGTCGCCACGGATGAAGCGTCGGACATCATCCCGGAAGCGTCCGTTCCACTCGGCCCAACGGTGCCCGATGAAGTTCCCCACTTGATAGAGGCCGGCGGCGTCCCATGCCTCCGCGATGATTTTGGTGCCGGCCAGGATGGGGTGGGACTCGATGGACCACAGCACCGGCGGGTTCTCCAGCGGCTCCCCATCCTCATCCCGCGCCATCACCGAGGCTAAGTCAAAACGGAAGCCGTCGACGTGCATCTCAGAATACCAATGGCATAGGCAGTCGATGATAAGGCGCCGGACGATGGAGTGATTGGCGTTAACAGTATTACCGGTGCCGCTGTAATCCTTGTAATGGATGTTGTCATCGTCCAGGATGTAATAGGTCCGGTTGCCGAACCCGCGGAAGCTCAGTGTTGGCCCCTTTTGACCGCCCTCGGCGGTGTGGTTGAAGACGACGTCCAGGATGACCTCAATGCCGGCTTGGTGAAGCGCTTTGACCATATCGCGAAACTCATTGACCGGTGCCAGAGGATGGCTTCCCGAGGCATAGCCACCGTGGGGGGCGAAGAGGGCGACCGGACTGTATCCCCAATAGTTCGTGAGGGCATCCGGAGCCTCCTGGGGATCGTACTGCTGGACCGGCAATAATTCGACCGAGGTGATCCCCAGGGATTTGAGATAGGGGATCTTTTCAATGAGCCCCAGGTAGGTGCCGCGTTTTGCCTGGCTGACCCTGGAGTTGGGTCTGCGGGTGAAGCTGTCCACGTGCATCTCGTAAATAACCGTACTGGTATAGGGTTGGCTTAGGTGGCGATCGCCTTCCCAATCATAGGCTTCGGGATCGACGACCACGCTTTTCATCGCGTGTGCGCAGTTATCGCCTGGCTGCATCGCGGCTTTCCGGCTGTAAAAAGGCCCCGACGCCACGCCTCGGGCATAGGGATCGATCAGGACCTTTTCGCCGTCATACCGCCAGCCCTGCTCTGGGGCAAAAGGACCGTGGACGCGGTAGCCGTAGAGCTGACCCGCGCCGATGCCCTCGACAAAGATGTGCCAGTAGTAGAAGGTGTGATTGTGTACCTCATCCAGTCTCAGGGTCTGGTACGGGTGGGCATCGTCGGGATGTTCAAAGAGCAACAGGTCGACCGCTTCTCCGTATTTTGAGAAGACACAGAAGTTCACCCCGTCTTCGTAGACGGTGGCTCCCAATGGATAGCTCTGTCCGGGCCTCGTCTTCAACGTCATAGAACCTCTCCTCACTTCACTTCCGTCTGCAGGTTGCTGCTTGGCGCTTACGTGCGCGCTGTTATTCGATTGCCTGACTCGTAGCGGCGCAGCCCCCGCCGAAAGATCACCCAGGCCGTGATAACGATGGCGACAGTCATCGCGCCTGTCGCTACTAGATCTCTGAACCTGAACTCGGTCAGGAGCTTGGCGGGCATCGAGCCGACAAATGCAGCCGGGATCAGCGTGTAGAGCAGGAGCCGAATCAGACTGGGAAAGATGTCCACCGGGTAGAGTCCGAAGGTGAGCAGCATGTTACGGAACTGCATTGCCAGGTTATGAGATTGACCCAGCCAGAAAGCCAACGAGCCGACGATAACACTGAATGCCACAAATATGATACCGGATAACAGGCAGAGGAGTAGAAAGAGCGGTGCTTTTGCTAACCGGTCCGGCAGCGCAATGAGAAACATGATCAGACCGAAGATGACATCGCCCCAGGAGGGCACCGACGTTCGCGAGACCAGGAGATGGAGCAGCGGGTCGGCGGGGAGCGCCAGGTAGTAGTCCAGGTCGCCGTTGGCGATGATCTGCGCCACCCGTCCTGAGTTGCCGCAAAGGGCGTTCGCTATACCGAACCCGACGGCGACGATGGCGTAGAGGAGCACGATATCGCGCATCGTCCAGCCCTGCAGGTTGGGAAAGCGGTTGAAGAGGATGGCCCAGAAGAAGAGTAGCATCACGTTGTTGAGCATCATGCCCAGAACCTGGATCAGAAAAGCGGACCGATAGGCCATCGCCGACATCAGATTGTGCCGGCAGTATGCCAGAACGAGCCGGAGATGTTTCACATCACCCTCCGTGGATGACCATACGACGTTGCGCGAGTTGCCAGACCAGGGCCATCAGTCCTCCAAACAGGAGGAGGTACAGGATTTGCCCCATGATCAGCGGAAGGATGCGCGCCGGAGTGAAGGCCACAAAGGCCTTGGCGGGTGCGTTAGCGATATAACGGAAGGGGAGGACGGCAGCGATCTGCTGGAGCCAGGATGGGAAGAACTCCAGCGGTAGGAAGAGCCCGCCCAAGGTGAAGATGAGCTTCTGGTAGATCCAGAAAATGGGCATCACTTCCTCCAGCCAGAAGGCTGTCAGCCCGATCAGTACGGCGATCAATGCGTCGAGAACGAGGCTGAGGCCCGCCATCACCAAAAATGCCGCGAACCCCGACAGGCTGCCGGCGATTGCACCGGTGCCCACGAAGACGACCAACGAGGCCGTGAGGAGATTGAGCACCAGACGGGGGGCTGAGTTGCCCAGGGACTTCACGATTTGCACCAACGGATAACTGACCGGCTGCATCAGGGTGTAGACCAGATCTCCCTGCTTGACCGATTGGCTGATGTCGACGAAGATCCTGGAGGATGAGAGCGCGACCGTCTCCGTCATCGCCAGATACCAGACGATGTCGATCATTGTGTAGCCGGCAAGTTCACCTTGATCTCCTGCGGTGAAGGCGGTCTGCCAGAGCGCTACGAAGATGCCCATGAAGAGGATCGTGGAGATGGATCGCATCATCAGTTCACCTCGGTAGGCCCACTGCTGGCGGGCCGCGATCTTCCCCACGTGAAGGTAGCGTGCTGCGCCTATCATACTTCGTTCTCCTGGTGGGCGAGCTGTCCGTCGGACAGTTGATAGATCCGGGCGATGACCTCTTCCATCGGAGGGTTATCGACGTTGATGTCGGCGATGGTATAGCGGGCCAGGAGCTGATTCACCACCTTCGCGATGGGGATTACCTCAGTGTCGACGCTCAGTTTTACGCCGTATCCCTTGTGCTTGAGGACCGTGACGCCGGGGGCCTCGAAATCATCCCATGCCTCGCCGAGCTTGAGCGATACGGTCTTGGTCCGTAAGTATGTGTGTTTCAAGTCGTTGACCGCGCCGTCGTAGATCAGCTCGCCATAGTTGATGACCATCGCCCGGCGGCAGAGAATCTCGACGTCACCGGCGTCGTGCGAGGTCAAAAAGATCGTGACGCCCTCTTGCTGGTTCAACTGCAGGATCAGATCCCGGATGCGTTGTTTGACGACGACGTCCAGCCCGATGGTCGGTTCGTCGAGGAACAGGATGGCAGGGCGGTGGAGCAGGGATGCCGCGATCTCGCAGCGCATACGCTGGCCCAGCGAGAGCTTGCGAACGGGGACGTGAAGATAGGGATCGATCTCAAAGAGGTCGACTAAAAACCCAAGCCGTTCTTTGTAGGCGCCCTGTTCGAGTTCGTAGATCTTGGCCAGGAGATCGAAGGAATCCGCCGCCGGTAGATGGTACCAGAGCTGAGATTTTTGCCCGAAGACGGCGCCGATGTGATAGGCTAACTCTTGACGCTGCCGCCACGGAATCCTCCCTAACACCTTTGCCTCCCCGTCGCTGGGATGAAGGATCCCAACCAGCATCTTGATGGTTGTGGATTTGCCAGCACCGTTGGGACCGATGAACGCCAGGCGCTCCCCTTCCTGGACGTGAAAGCTGAGCGCTTTGACGGCCTCTACCTGGCGGCGTTCCGGTCGGATCAGGGCCTTGAGGCTGCCTCCTAGCCCTGATGGTTTGATGGCGGTGGTGAAGGTTTTGGTAAGCCGATTGACTTCGATCGCGGACATAGCGTGCTCCTCCTGGCCTGAACTGCATATCCATTGTAGCGAATGCCCGGCTAAGCACAAGTTACCGTGATACACGCGGCACTTCCATTTGCCTATTTTCCTATGTTGCAGGACTGTGCTATACTGCAAATGCTTAGGAGTAGTGATTCAAAAGCTTCGGCAAAGTGGGGCTGAAAGCGGGTTGAACAGAAGGACTCCGATCGACTCTCATTGATCACGATGCCACGTCAGGAAGTGAGGCGCGTAACACACGTGACCGACAGGCTCTACTTCAACGGAATCAACGCCAGTACGGGGGCTTATGGTCTCGAACCTGTAACTCCCGAGGATTTGGGACGCCGGATCCTTACGGATCAGTACGACCGGGTCGAGCGTTTGCGGGCGTTGGAATCCGAGCTGCAGCAGCATATCCTCAGTGAGGCCAAGCTGTTGGCCCTGATCGACCTTTTGGTGCAGAGCAATCTTGATGCGCTAATGGGTGTGGTACCCTCCCAAGCGGCGTGGGCTGAGGAGGTCGCTCGGAAAGTGCTGGGCGTCCTCTTGGGAAACTACGAGGTGCTCCCCGGTGAACTTGATCAATTCAAGCAGCGCCTTCAAGTTCGTCCCCGTGAGACGATTCGGGTGGTCGCAAGTATGCTGAGCCGGGAGCAGGGCCGCAGTCTTGCCAACCTTTTGTTGGGTGATGATGCCGGGGATGACGTTGTGCTCCGCAAGAGCCTGGAGCGCCGGCTGGATCGGGCGATCCTGGGCGTCCAACAGCGCTTTCTTTCCCAAGAAACGGACGCTTTGGATGCTGAGGGGCGTTTGCGTTCCGCTTGGATTGCGTCGCTGCGATTAGCGCTCCATCGTCTGCCCGTGCCATCCGTGCAGGCGATGCACGGGCCAGAACCGGTCACGTCCGCTTTGTGCAAACTGGTGGCGGATCTAAGCAAGCCGGCGCCCGGCGTTACGGTTGCAGACGCCCGTCCTGTGCGTTGGGTCGATCCGCTTATTCAGGTAGTTGCAGAGGACTCGCCTGTGCTCTGGCCTCGCATCGTGATAGGGCTCAATCAGAGCCTCGGGCTGTTGCATCGAGAAGGCACGGAGGTGCATTGGGATACCCTGCGGGAAGCGCTCCGCTCCTGGCTGAGTGCGCTGCGCCGCACGATGACGGGACAACTGGGGGTGGTCTCCTGGATCGACCCTCGGGATCTCAGTGAGGCCGGGTGGGGGATCATTTTCCCCGCGGAGATGCCCGCCGAGCGCTATCAGGCGGTCAAGGCGGTCTTGACGCCCCTTCTGACGCTGCGACGTGACCAAGCCGGCCCGTACTTTCGAGTCTACGCGGGCAAGGAGGGATATCGGCCTGGGGATACCGCCCGGAGCTTTATGGGACGCGCCCCGCGCCTCGCCGAGGTTGCCAATCCGGCCAATCCACCGGCGACCGGGGTTCCGTATTATCTTCTGGTCATAGGGGAACCCGATGAGATCTCGTTTGATTTTCAGTACCAACTCGACGTCCAATATGCGGTAGGGCGCCTGGATTTTGGGGCGGATATCGACGCCTACGCGAGGTATGCTCGCAACGTGGTCGCGGCAGAGACGGGGGGATCTGCGTCCGCGCACCGTGCGGTTTTCTTTGGGGTCAATAATCCGAAGGATGAGGCAACGGCATTCAGTACGCGTCACTTGGTGACCCCCCTTCATACGCGGCTGACGACCTTGATGAAGGAATCCGATTGGCAGCTTATCAACGTGGCGCCGGAGCATGCGACGAAGGCCACGCTTTCCCGTATCCTAAAATTGAGCCCGCCGCCCGCTGTTTTGTTTACGGCGAGCCACGGCGTCGAGTTCAGCGCCGGACACGAGGCGCAGCAGGAGGGTCAAGGGGCGCTGCTCTGTCAGGATTGGGATGGGACGCCGGGCGAACTCGCGCCGACGAGCTACTTCTCGGCGAGGGATGTGACCCCTGCGCATGACTTGCGGGGGATGATCGCTTTTCTGTTTGCCTGCTATAGTGCAGGCACCCCTCGCTGGGATGTGCACGGGCGGTGGCGTTTTCAGGATGAGGGAAGGGTCATCGCCCCGCGACCGTTTGTGGCGGCTTTGCCCCAGGCGATGTTGGCGCTTAAGGACCGGGGGGCCTTGGCCGTCGTTGGACACGTGGAGCGGGCCTGGCATATGTCCTTTATGGCGGAGATGGAGAGCCGTCCTGAAGGAATGAAGGCGCGGCGGCGCGAGCACATTGATGTCTTCGTATGTGCGTTTGAACGCTTGTTGAACGGCTACCCCGTTGGCGCGGCGATGGATGTTTTCAACGTTCGCTATGCGGCTGTCGCGACCGAACTCACATCCCTGTATGATCGTATTGCGGCCGAAAATCCCTCGCGGGCTGATCTATACCGGTTGGCGGAGCTTTGGGCGACGACGTACGATGCGCGGGGGTATGTTGTGATCGGTGATCCTGCGGTTCGTCTGCAGGGTGTGACAGACCATTCCGACCCGGATTAGGCCGTTCCAGAAAACAAATCATCCCAATAACCGGGATTTTCCAAGGAAAAAGGCGCCCGGTTTGGGAGGGTCTAGATCCTGGAACTACCTTAGCAAACCAGGCTGTAGACAACGCGAAGCCCATGAGATCCATGTAGTGTGAAAGGAATGAACGATGCCCGATGATCTAGAGAGATTCTACCAGGGGGAGTTGGTATTCAACGGAATCAATGCTGTGACGGGCGACTACGGACGTCCTCCTATGTCTGCTCCGGAGCTGGCGACGTTGATTCAGGGGAATCCATCGCCTGATGATTATCGTGCATTCGTGGCTTACCAGCGTGGCCTGGGTGCGTTGTCCGATCTGGACGATAGGCTGCAGCGCGTGACCGAGGCGGAGCTCGAGTTACAGGCGGTCGAGGAAGAGGTTAGGCAGCAAGCGCTTAAGCGCAAGATCTCCGGGACCCCTATGCCGATGAAGCCTGGGGCCGGGGATCCCTCCCGAGTGGAGGATGGGGGATGGGCCGTGATCTTCTCTGCTGGTATGAACCCGACCCTCCGCGAGCAGATCAAGGAGGCGCTCCAGCCCCTGCTTGATCTGCGGGAGTCCCAGGCCGGCGACCTCTTCCGCCTCTGTGAGGGATCCTCCGCGTACCGGCCCGGCGAGCGTAAAGATCAGTACTGTAACCGGTTGGGGATCGCGCCGGGCGTCGCGGATCCTCAGGAGTTTCCCTATTATGTGATGCTCGTCGGCACGCCCGAGGATATCCCTTATCCATTCCAGTACCAACTCGACGTTATGCGTGGCGTAGGGCGGTTGGATTTTGAGGATGATGTGGATGCCTACGCCGCGTACGCGCGTCAGGTGGTGGCCGCCGAGACCGGGCAGGTCCGGCTCTCCCGGCGGATGGCACTTTTCGGCACGGAGAATCCCGGCGATAAGGCGACCCATCTCAGCGCGCGCTACCTGGTGCGCCCTCTTTTCGAAAACCTGACCGGGGCGCCGGACCCTCAGGAACTCGCGCTGCAATATCCATGGGAGATTGCCTGTCCCTATATAGGTGACGGGCAGGCTACCCGCGCTCAGCTTGTGGATCTCTTAGGGCGAAGTCGGGACGAGACACCGTCGTTGTTGTTCACCGCGACCCACGGCCTGGAGTTCCCTGCCGGCCATCCTAACCAGCTCCGCTACCAGGGGGCGCTCCTGTGCCAGGACTGGGCGGGTCCGGGGCATAAGGTGAGCCGGGATACCTACTTAGCCGGTGAGGATCTTGGAGCGGCGAGCTTACTGGGCATGGTCGCCATGCTCTTTGCGTGTTACGGCGCTGGGACGCCGGCGCTGGATCAATTCGCCATGCAGGCTTTCAAGGTGCGGGAGCGGATCGCGCCGCGTAGTTTCACCGCTGCGCTGCCCCGCCAGATGCTTCGACGAGGAGCGTTGGCAGTGATCGGCCATGTTGAGCGGGCCTGGGGGTACTCCTTTATCTCGCCCCGGGGGCACGTGGAGCATCAGGCGTTTGTGACCGCGCTGAGAGCCTTGATGAACGGTCAGCCGGTGGGGCTGGCGACCGATGCCAGTTTTAACCTCCGGTATGCCGGGATGAGCTCGGACCTGAGCGCTGCGCTCGAGGAGCTGCGCTGGGACCCGGACTATCTGAGCCCCTATGAGCTGGCGCATCGATGGACCGCGAGCAATGACGCCCGCAGCTATACGGTGATCGGTGATCCTGCGGTCAGGATTCCCTTTGTGAAAGATGCCGTTCCGGCGACCGAGCGCCCCGAACTCGACGCGATTCGTGTTCCGCCGCCGGAGCCGGAACCCGAACCGCCGTTGGATGCGGTCGAAGCGGCTGCTGCTGAGCCCGAACGTCAGGCGTCGTCAGTGGCATCAGAGCCGCCGCCCGACGTGAAAGGCGATGAACGTCGAGACCTGGCGCTGACCTCCGAGGAGATCAGCCGGCTGCGTGCGGAGCTTCTCCAGCCTCAGACGGTGGCGCCCGAGGCCTGGGCCGAGACCTTTGGGCTCAAGGATCAGGTTGAGCGGCTGCGGGAGGCCCTGCGCAAGTTTACGGAAGAACTGGCGGATTCGTTGAGCGAGGCAGCGGATGATATGATCAAGCTGGACGTACGCACGTATGCTGCCGACGATATCGAGGCGGCTTCGGAGGCTTTGGCCGATCATCGGGAGGTCGAGGCGGTGCTTCGGGCTCTGACCCGTGTGGAGTTCAGTGGGGATATCGAGATGTACGTCCCGGAGGATGCGAAAGGGGAGGTGGATGAGGCGCTTTGGATGATCCACAAGGGCATGGTGGAGGAGGCTCAGCAGAGTCGGGCCAAGTTCCTCCAGGTGATGGCGACGTTGGCCGGTCACCTGATGAACAGCTTGACGTTTAAGACCTGATGGACGCTTCGGTCTTCACGCTTAGCGGGATTCACCTACCTGCCGCGCGGGATCCGCTGGGCCTGTGGTCACTCGATCCTGCTCCCGCCGCGACCTTTGCGGCTGGAGATCCGGAGGGCGATTCCCTGACGTGGCGCGTATGTCTGCCGGATTCTGTCCATGCGGCCGATCAGATCCTTGAGTCGAGCCTACAGGTGGTTGCGGGGAAGCAGGCGGCGCTGCGTGCCTTGGACGCTGCGTTCCCGAGGATGACGCCGGCCGTTGATTGGCGCCCGAATGAGGGGACCATCGACGCGGAGCTCTGGCAAGGCGTGGTGTTAGCGCGGTCCGTTATCACAAAGGGTCCCCGCGCCTATGCGCAGGGCCGAGCCCTTGGCGGTGTCATCGCGCAAGGACAGGCGCTGCTCCAGCGGCTCCAACGGCTGCTGACGCACCTTGCCTGGGTGGAGACGAAGCGATCGGACACCATCCTTGGGGTCACCCAAGTGGATTGGCGGGGCGATTTCAAGACGACGTGGGCGGCCAGTGTCTCACCAGAGGAGATGGCGCTGCACCTTAATGCGGTGCGGCTCGCGCTTGCGTCCCGGCTCGCCATGCTTCGGATGGCCGTCGTGGTCATAGGCGGCGCGTTAACCTTGGCTGTGCGGGCGTCCGTGCCCGGGGGGCAGATTTTCCTGATACCGGTGGTTTATGAGTATGTGCAGGAGATTCTATCCGCGTGGGAGCGTATTCGTGACGCCGGTGAGGCCGGTTGAGTGTCGACGTGGTGTGGATGAATGCAGGTCCGTAGGGATGTGAACGAAGGCAGAGGTTATTCAGGAGGATAGGATGATGAACGAGAGCGAACTGAAACAAGCCGTCGAGAAGTTCACCCGGGATTTGGCGCACAAGGCCGAATCCTTTGTTGAGGATGTGACGACGTTAGAGGTGCGCACCTTTACGACGCCCGGCAGCGAGATGATGGCGTTGTCCGGTCGGGAGCTGAAGCTCGATGAGGTCAATCCCTCGGGGCCGATGCAGCTTCGAGCCTACACCAAGGTTGACTTCGACTCGGATACGACGATCTGTTTGCCGATGGACGCGAACGATCAGGTCGACCGCTCAGTCTGGGATATGCACCAGGCGATGGTGAGCCAGGCGCTGCGGAGCCGCGAGTCGATGATGCGCTCGATGGGGGAGGCGCTGGCTTCGGCCCTGGATGCGCTCCAGCGGATCGGGTAGTTGCATCCTGAATCTTAAAAAAGTTAGCAAGGGCCTTGCAATTCTCGCGAGGTTAGTATATGATTAGAATAGCTAAATTGTCAGATTGTTAACTCTTACGTATATTTGGAGGGATTTATGAAAAAGAGACGATCTCTAATATTGCTTTCTGTTGTGTTGGGAATGTTGATTTTTGCAATACCAACAATGGCTGCTCGCTCGGGTATTTCAGGGCTACTCAGGGATTATAAGACCCATTCTCCCTGGCAGCATGGGGCGACTGTTTACGTTTATGATATGAGTTACAATTTAGTGGTTAGTGATACTGTAGATCCTGATAACTCTTACTTCACTGTAACCCACCCAACATCAACATTTCCTAAAGGTATCTATTATGTTGAAGTTGATTTTAGGTGTGAGCCTGATACCGGGTGCTATTGGGGGGACCCGGATGTGTTGTCAGAGACCTCCAAATTTGTTGGATTAGATGACGACACCGGAGTTCAAAAAACCGGTGTCTATGAGGTTTATTCTGGACCTACCGCTGTGACAATCGCGAATTCAAACGGTATATCAAGTCTTGCTCTGGCAGGAGTGTTGCCTATAGCGGCGATCGCGGGCCTAGGTGCGGTAAAGTTCAATCGCAAGAAGCGACAGTAAGATGGTATGGAAGGATAGAGAGATGGATAAGCAGACGTATGAAGCGCCGGCGGTCGTCTTTGAGGGTGAGCTTGAGGTGCAGGCAGGAAGCCCATTAGGCGTGCCGGGCGGCCCGTTTGAGGTGGAAGATCTGTAAGATTCACGACTTGACAATCTTCACATGTTGAGTATGATGGGTCTATCAATGTCTGGGAGCCAAGAATCGATGTCAAGCAGCCAAGCGCGCGGTTTTGTCTATACCTACTACTATTTTAGCTATCCCCAAGGGGATCGGCTGCTTCGCGCTGCCTGGAGGTGCAAGGTAGGGTAGGCTAACTGACATTAAGGAAGAAAGCCTAAGGACGTGGAGCGGTCTCTGCTCCACGTCCTTTTTTTGTTGTAATCATGGACTTGTTTCACGTACAAACGAAGAAAGGGGTGGCGATGGGCTATCGGGGAATACGGGGGGCGATCACCGTCGACGCGAATACACGAGACGCGATGCTGACGGCGACCCGCCGACTCTTGCGGTCGATGATCGAGGCGAATCGCGTTCAGGTGAAGGATCTTGCCAGTGTGATCTTTACGGCGACGTCCGATCTTGACGCAGTATATCCGGCGGTGGCCGCGCGGGCGATGGGCTGGACGGAGGTACCGCTGCTCTGTATGCAGGAGATGGCGGTGGCGGGAAGTCTACAACGGTGTATCCGGGTGTTGATGCACTGGAATACCGACCGGGAGGCTGCTGACGTCCGGCACGTGTACTTGGAGGGGGCGCGCGTGCTGCGCCCCGATCTGGAAGGAGGGTGAGAGATGACGAGGGTTGCGTTCCAAGGGGTGGCTGGGGCCTATTCGGAGCAGGCCATCCGGCAGTATTTTGGTGCGGAGGTGGAGGGCGTTCCCTGCGATGAGCTGGAGGCGATCTTCCCGGCGGTCGAACAGGGAGATGCGGACTACGGGATGCTGGCGGCGGAGAACGCCGTGGCT
>DAOTTS010000100.1:0-24477 GCA_034437735.1 Anaerolineae bacterium | reverse complement strand
GGGCCGGATATGAGTGAGGAGCACAGAGATTTTCTTGAGATCATCTACGGATCCAGTGAATTTATGCTCCAGATGGTCAATGACCTTCTTGATATCACGACCATTGAGTCGGGGCAACTCACGTTGGAGCCCGAGCCGACTGACGTAGGGGCCTTGCTTGCGGATAATCTCGCCGTGAATCGGGTGCTGGCGGAGAAGAAATCCATCCGTATCCAATTTGAGCCCCATGGGGCGCTTCCGGACCGTCTGAGGCTGGACCGGTCGAAATTTGAGCAGGTCCTCAATAACCTGCTCTCCAACGCGATCAAGTACTCATACCCGGAGAGCGTGGTTCGGGTTCGGACGGAGATCCGGGGCGAGGAGTGGTGGGTCGCCGTGGAGGATGAAGGTCAGGGCATTTCGAGCGATGAGTTGGATGCGGTCTTCCGGATCTACGACCGCACCAGCGCACAGGCGACCGGCGGGGAGCGGAGCACGGGCCTCGGCCTGGCGATCACCAAGCGAATAGTTGAGGGGCATGGGGGACGTATCTGGGTGGAGAGTGAGGAGGGTATGGGCTCCACGTTCTTTGTGGCGTTGCCGCTCCCTGAATCCGAACGGGTGAGTGTCGAAGGGGCCGATACAGAGCGTGAGATGGCAGCCGATCACGAGGAGGCGGGCACTTCCTCGCCGGAGGTCGGCATGGCGCGGCGGGTGCTTGTCGCTGATGATGACACAATTGGCCGGCAAGTGACGCGCAAGTTGCTCGAACGTCAGGGTTGTTTGGTCTCGCTGGCAGAAAATGGCCGGGAAGCGATCGAGATGTGGGAGGCCGAGCCCTTCGATCTGCTCTTCTTCGACATCCATATGCCGGAGATGGACGGTATCCAGGCGACCCGGAGAATCCGAGAGCGGGAAGCTGAGATGGAGGGTGCGCCCCACACGCCCATTGTCGCTCTGACTGCCGGCATGCAGCAGTCGGAACGTGAAACCTACTTGGAAGCCGGGATGGACGCCTATCTCGGTAAGCCTCTGCGTGCCCCCGAGGTGGCAGATGTTTTGGACCGGCTGGCGCCCCTCGACAATCCGGTGGCTCCCTAGTGTTCCTTCGACGGTTGATTGAGGTACGCGGTACTTACGGGCACAAAAATCGAGAATCAAGGCACCTTGTCATACCGTAGGGCCGTCTAGAATTCTCTACGTTTCAAGTGCCTTGCACCGGGTTTTCAGCAACACACGCTTAACAGACTAGCCCGAGGCTTCTTTATGAGGGCGCCGACTCTTGTCCATCGCACTTTGGACACGGACATCCGTTGACGGGCCGGGGATCCCCGACTTTGCCCATAAGGATCCCTAAGACCTTTCGGATCTTGCGATCGGCCAGGTGATAGAAGACGTTCAGGCCGTCCTTGCTGCTATCGACCACCCCGGCGTCCCGCATCACGGCAAGTTGCTGGGAGACATAAGCCTGAGGGCGTCCCACGACCGCCTGCAGGTGGCAGACGCACGCTTCGGCACGCCGCAGCTCGTTGAGAATCTGCAGGCGCACCGGGTGGGAGAGCACTTTGCACCGCTCCGCCTCGGTCTTGTATCGTTCCTCAGGCATCATGAGTTTGGATCCCTTCACGGATTGGGTTGTTGTGCATCAAGTGTACCGTGTGCGCTCTCATTGACAACGCCGGATCGCGGGTATTCCTTCAGGAATGGGCTTACCGAGACAAGGCCCGGTACAAATCCGCTACAATGTCGTCAGGGTCCTCAAGGCCAACTGCCAACCTCACCAGCCCATCGGTGATACCGGAGCGCCGTCGCGCCTCTGGGTCGACGCTGTGATGCGTGGTGCTTGCGGGATGGGTGATGAGCGTCCGCACGTCCCCTAGACTGACGGTGCGCGCGCACAGGTGCACCCGGTTGAGTAACCGGCGCCCCGCTTCGATTCCCCCCTCGAGCTCGAACACCACCACGCCCCCACCGCCGCCGGGCATCTGTGCCTTCGCCAGCTCTACCTGCGGATGGGACGCCAGCCACGGATAGCGGACCCATGCGATGGCAGGTTGGCCTTCCAGCCACTGCGCGATGGCCAGCGCGTTGTCGTTGTGACGCTTCATGCGGAGGGGTAGGGTATTGATGCCCCGCGCGATCAGCCACGCGTTGAAAGGGCTTAGGCAGCCGCCGTATTGGCGGATCGGTCCTTTGACCCGGTCGATAAAGTCGGCGCTGCCGGCGATGACCCCGCCGATCGCATCGCCGTGACCGCCGAGAAACTTGGTCGCGGAGTGCAGCACAGCATCGGCGCCGAGGTCGAGCGGTCGCTGATTGAAGGGCGTCGCGAACGTGTTATCGACGAGGGTGAGCAATCCGTGCGCGTGGGCGATCTCGGTAATGGCACGGATGTCATTCAGGGAGAGGGTCGGATTGCCCGGCGATTCCAGGTAGATCGCGCGGGTGTTGGGGCGGATCGCGGCCTCGAAGGCCTGGGGTTCCGTCGCTTCAACGATGGACGTCTCGATGCCGTAGCGCACCAGATCCTTGGTGAGGAGGTTGTGGCTGCCGCTGTAAAGGCCCGTGGTGGCGACCACATGATCGCCGGCCTCGACGGCGGCCAAAAGGGCCGCGCTCACGGCAGCCATGCCGGAAGCGGCGGCGATGGCCGCCTCGGCGTTCTCGAGCGCTGCGACCTTCCGCTCCATCACGGCAAGGGTCGGGTTTCCCCAGCGGGTATAGATCGGTCGGTCTTGAGCCTCAAAAGCGTGCGCCGCCTCCGTCGCGCTCTCGAAGAGGTACGTGTTTGCCATATGGATTGGCGGGGACACGTCCTGCGGTGAGATCTCGGTCCCCACGTGGATGGCCTGGGTGGCGAAGTGCCACGAATCCTTATCTGTCATGCTCTCCTCGTTTCTGGGTGATGAGGGTCCTGGGTTTGAAAGCAGCCTATGGATCTGGTCATGAATAACTAAAGGGATTCTGCATTTCCATGGGCATCTTGGAAATGTTCAGTTATTTCCGTCCGGATCTGTAAATGTCGCGAGATGTACGGTTGCGAAGACTCAACGTCCGCAGCTTCTCCCAGGTGGCCAGCAGAACAATCTCGTCGCCTGGACGGAGCAGCGTCTCCGGGCGCGGTGGGACGGTGAGTGCGTTGTCGCGCTTGTGCAGCAACACGGTGATGCCCTCTTGGTCCGTCAACGCATCGATGCGTTCCCGAAAGAGACCGGATAGCGTCTCTACCTGCATGCGCGCAATCGAGAGTTGCTCGCCGCCAAGGGTGATCGGTTGGCTCAGATTCAGGTTGAGCGCCGCCGCGATAAAGGCCGGTGCGGCGATGGTCGATGTGCTGTAGACCGCGTTGATGTCGAACGCGGTCTGCAATTGATGGCCTAACGCTTCCTCAAAGATGCGCATGACTACACGGATGTGAGGGTTCAGCTCCCGTGCTCTGATCCCCGTCTCGAAATTGACCATGTCATCCTCGGTGCAGGTGATGATGGCCTGCGCGGAGGCCAGTCCGACCTCCTCCAGGAACGAGCGCTGCCGGAAATCGCCGTATTGAACCTGAAACCCCTCGTCCTGGAGGCGCGTCGAGAGATTGGTGGGCTCGAACGCCAGCGCAACGGCGGACCGTCCCAGGCCTTGCAGCGCTCGGACGACCCGGTATCCGGTGTGACCGATGCCGCAGACTAGGATGGGGCGGGAGTTCCCAGGACTTTCCTGATCTCCGACCATTCCATCCGTTGTCGGGATGGCCTCGGTCAGCGCGCTCAGCTGGGAGAACTCCGTAAAGATGAAGACCGTGTCGCCCTCCTGAAGCACGTGGTCGGGCGCCGGTTCGGTGATCAGCCCGCGCTCGCAGAAGACGCAGACGACGGTGGCGGCGAACGTGGTTTCCACCCTCTCGATGCTTTGATTGGCCAGCGGAGAGAGGCTGTGGACGGGAACTTCCGTCAAGACGAAGGTCTGATCGCCCAGAATGAACGTTTCGATGGCCTCGATGCCCAGGGCCGCATACGCGAAGGCCTGCGCGGCAAGCGCGGATCGGCTGAGGGTCGCAGCTACCTCGAAGTGCTCCTGGATGGTGCCTGCGATCTCGTCCTCAAACAGGCGCAGGATGATCTTCGTGCCGGGGTTGAGCTCACGAGCATGAAACGCGGTCTCGATGTTGGCGATGTCGTCGTGGGTGCAGACGATCACGATCCGTGCCCGCGCCACGCCGGCGCGGGTGAGTACGTCTTTTTGCCGGATGTCGCCCATGATGACCGGAAGGCCTCGCGTGATCAGCTCGTCGACTAACGGCGAGGCGACTGCCTCAATCCCGATGGCCGGGCGCTCCAGATCCAGAAGGGCGTCCGCGATACGGTATCCGACGTGGCCCAGGCCGCAGATCACAATGGGGTGTTCCATCGTGGAGGCGAGGGCGCGCTGCCACATCTGCCCCCGCTCTTGCCGCACGAAGAACACCCGCAGGATGTTGAGCAGACGCGCCCCGAAGACCAGGAGCAGGGGAATACCCACGAGCGGCACCACCGCGAAAAACGGATCCAGAGCCGGGCCGGGCGGGATGTCCGCGAAGGAGACCTGGAATGAGACCATATTGAGGACGGCGTAGACGGCCTTGAGGTAACTGATCCTCCCACCGGTGGGTTGGTGGTTGTAGACCTGTTGAAAGGTCAGCGCGGTAACCGCTAGCCCCACGAGAATTGCCGATCCAATGGGCCAAGGAAAGAGGTGAATCAGCACCTTGAGGTCGGTTTTTAATCGTTGGAACCAATCAGGGTGTGGTCTATCCATCGTGAATGCCGTACTCCCAGTCTGCCGTGCGATTCCCCCCATACTTGTCGTGACCGTGAGTGTAGCATAGTGTACGCAGAACACCAGTATTCTTGCAATGCTGTTGTCGTTTGGGTTGATTTGGACGCCATCCTAGGTAGAATCGGTGCGTGTCCGTGGATACGCATGTAGACCTGCACAAGGGATGGTGGAGATGACCCGTACGGCAACAATCATACCTAGGTTCACATCCAAACTCAACGTCTGGCGCATCGCCTATGCGGTGATCTTGATCCTGGCGCTGGTGACCCGCCTTTACGCTCTGGGCGACCGGGCGACGAGCCACGATGAGACGACCCATGCCAAGTACGCGTGGAATCTCTACTCGGGTCGGGGATTCCGGCACGATCCCCTGATGCACGGTCCCTTGCTTTTCGAGGTCTCGGCGCTCTTTTACTTTCTCTTCGGGGTGAGTGATTTTTCCGCTCGATTGTATGCGGCCCTGGCGGGCGTGATCCTGGTTCTGAGTCCCTGGCTGCTGCGCAAGTGGTTGGGGCGTCTGGGCGCGCTGTTTGCATCGGTGATGCTCCTTATTTCGCCGTCCATCGCTTACTATTCGCGGTACACCCGCCACGATATTCCGCTCCTCGTGGGGACCGTCCTTTTCCTGTGGGCGATCCTCAAGTATTTCGACGACGGTCGGGTGCGCTGGCTGCGGTGGATGGCCGGCGCGTTCGCGTTCCTCTACGTCACTAAAGAGAATGCGTATATGCTGACTGCCATCTTTGGGGCGCTGTTGGCGCTCATTTTTCTCTGGCGGGTTCTCAGTACGCCGTGGGCCCATCCCCACCTAATTCGCACAGTCCTGCTTCTGCTCGTGGTGGCGATCCTGACCGGAGGCCTCTTTGGGTTGAGCTTCCGGGCGGCCCAATCCCAGGAAGAGGGCGAGGGCAACACCGATATTGGGGATGTGTCTATCCCAATCTGGGGGCGGGTCTTCCTGGGCGCGGCCCTCTCGTCGTTGGTCGCTGCACTGGTCTTGACCGCTCGTGGGATAGGGGCGGTGCAGGTAGCGCGGATGCGTGTCTTCGACGTCCTGATGGTGATCGGAACGTTGACCCTGCCCTTGAGCTCGGCTTTCCTGATGCGCTTTGTCGTTGATCTCGACATGACGACGTTCTACGGCGCGCTGATGTCCGCGAATCTCACAACCTTGCCGACCGGCGAGGCTGTGGGGGCGGTTTTGGCGCTTTTGGTCTGTTGGGGCGTCGCCGTGGGGCTGGGATTGTGGTGGAATCGCAGGCAGTGGCCTATTTTGGCCGTGATCTGTTATGGAATTTTCTTCATTTTCTACAGTACCTTCTTCACGTGGGGCTGGGGGATGGTCACCGGATTGGTTGGGGGGCTGGCCTATTGGATGGCCCAACAGGCGGTCGAGCGGGGGAGCCAACCCTGGTTCTATTATCTGATGGTCGGGTCGCTTTACGAGTATTTTCCGCTTCTGCTCTCGGTGGGCGCGGGTCTCACGGTGGGCGTCGGTGCCCTAGCCGCGTCTGGGGCGGAACGCCGGCAGGTCGATCGAGCGCATACTTGGATCGATGCTTCCGATCTCATGGATCGTCTCTTCCCTCTGTTTGTGATCGGCTGGGCCATCCTCTCGTGGATTGCCTACATTGTGGCAGGAGAGAAGATGCCGTGGCTCTTTGTGCACATTGCATTCCCGCATATCCTGCTCGCCGCCTGGGCGCTCGACCGTTGGTTTGGCGATCTCAGTTGGGAGGATCTGGGCTCCCGGGCGCGGTGGCTGGTTCCCGTCGGGCTCTTTTTCCTCCTCCTGGCGTGGATTGCACTTCGCCAATCCTCTGGTGCGCTCTCTCAGATTCTGGAGCCGCGCCAGGCCGGGGAGGGACTGACGTTGACGCTTGCTCAGCTTCAGCCTCTAGGGAAGTTGATGGGTGGGGGGATCGGACTCGTCTCCTTTGGCGGGTTGGTGATCTGGGCGCTCAGTCGCCAGCCCCTTAAACATGCTCTGCAGTTGATTGTGATGGCCGGTGTGTTGATCCTTGGGGGCCTGACCGTTCGCACGATGGTGATGTTGAACTATATCAACGATGAGTTGGCCAAAGAGTATATGGTCTACGCGCATGCAACGCCCGACGTCAACCGGGCGCTGGATGAGATCGAACGGGTTTCGTGGCGGACGACCGGTTCGCCGGATCAGGTCCAGGTCGCCTATGGACAGGAGGTGGCGTGGCCCTTCTATTGGTATATGGACAGTCAGTATCCCAATAACTATTACTTTGTGGTGCAGTCAGATCCGGAGGGGACGCCATCTCCCGATCCCGAGCGCCTGCTCGAATCCCCGGTCATCCTGGCTGCAAGCGCAGAGTGGGAAGCCGTGGAGGCCATCGTCGGGGATGAGTATACGATCACCGAGTACAATCACATCTGGTGGCCGGTTGAGCACTATAAGCAGTTGACCTGGGCGCGCCTGAGAGAGATTGTGAGCGACCCGGCGATGCGTGCGGCCCTGTGGGACATCATCGTCTGGCGGGACTACACGCAGTATGCGCGTCTTCACAACCCCGAGGCGCCCTTCACGCTCCAGGATTGGCCCCACCGTATGGAGTTCAGGCTCTATGTGCGCAAGTCCGTAAAGAGCGGCATCGGGGGCTACCGGCTGGAGGATGGGGGGGTTGTCTATGGAGATGCCGCCCCACCTGAGCCCCAGGTCGATGACCCTTTCAGCCAACGCACCGTCGAGCGGGCGGCGGAATGGCGAGCGCCGATGGCGGGCGCGAGGGGGCGCGGCCTTGCATACGCGGACGGCATGCTCTACGTCGCCGATCCGGCCACGCATCAGATCTGGAGCGTGTCGGATGCCGGGGAGATTGTCGACCGGTGGGGAGGATACGGCGCTGCCCCTGGTGGGTTCAACGCGCCGTGGGACGTGGCGGTCGGTGCCGAGGGATCGCTCTACGTGGCCGATACGTGGAATCACCGTGTTCAGGTGCTCAGCCTCCAAGGGCAGCCGGTGCGGCGTTGGGGGAGACTTGCGCAGGTGAGGGGCAATGACGCCTCGACGTTTGGCGCTTTCTATGGACCCCGGTCCGTGGCGGTGAGCCCGGATGGTGACGTCTACGTCGCGGATACCGGCAATGACCGTGTGCAGGTCTTCGATGCGGAGGGAACCTTCCTGCGGTGGATCGGTGAAAATGGGGCGAACATCGGGCAGTTCAACGAGCCGGTCGGTCTGGCGGTGGGCGATGCGGGTGAGCTTTACGTGGCGGACGCGTGGAATGCGCGCATTCAGGTGCTGGATGCGGCCGGGCAGTTCGTTCGCAGTTGGGCGGTCCCCTCGTGGCAACGGTTGGGTCCCAGGGATAAGCCGTTCCTGGCCTACGCTGACGATCGAGTGTGGGCGACCGATCCCGCGCTGGGTCGGGTGCTGGCCTTTACGGCTCAGGGTATTCCGGATTTGGCTCTGGTGGATCCCGAGGTGCCGCTGGTCCCCGCCGGCCTGACCGTCGCGGGGAAGGTCCTTTATGTGACTCTGCCCCAGACCGGCGAGGTAGTGGCCTACGCGATACCGGGTGGGAATGGTGGGGGGCCCTGAGGTTGAAAGTCTCCTTTGGAGTATGAATCGCTCCGAATGTCCTTGACGGGATGTCTCACGGCCAGGTGTAATCTTACCGGGCGCCCTCTTTTTTCGATGGAGGGCGCCCGGATGTGTGACTCTACACGTGGTTGGGGTCGGTGATGCGTTGATCCTCGACCTGTTTCTCCTGCGAGGTCGCCTTCTTCTCTTCGATAAAGGCGTCGTAACGGGCGCGGTCGACGGGCAGGCTGACCGGCTCGCCGGTATGGCCTGAGAGCAGGATGGCGTTGGCTAATTCCAAGCTGGCGATCGCGTCAGGTCCGGGCGAGATCAGGGGCTCGCCGTGGAGAATGGCACGGGCGACGTTGCGCACGATGGCCGCGTGCCCGGTCTCGCGCTCTTCCAGTGGGACGGCAATCTCTTCCGCCTCGGGCTTGCCCCACATCGCAACGGTGGTGTCGGAGAGTTCTCGAACGCCGGGCGTCACGTCCCAGAAGTGGAGGCCTTCGTCGTCCAGGACGAGCTTGCCTTTCTCGCCGCACAATTCGATACGTTTTCCGGTGGGATACTCATTGGTGGTTTCTAGCAGATAGCCGGTGGCGCCGTTCTCGTACTCGAGCAGGGCTTTCGCCTCATCCTCGACCTCGATGTCGTGCTGGCGCGTGGTGACCTGCGCGGTGACCCGGCTGGGCATCCCGCCGAGCCAGGTGAAGATGTCCATACCGTGAGGTGCCTGGTTGAGCAGGACGCCGCCGCCCTCGCCCTTCCAGGTGGCGCGCCACCCGGCTGAATCGTAATAGGCCTGGCTGCGGAAGTGCGCGTCGACCATCAGCGTGCGGTAGAGCGGTCCCAGCCGTCCTTCGTCGATCCATTGCTTTGCGGCTTGATAGACGGGGAAGGTGCGCTGCTGGAACATCACGGCGAAGACGACCTCGGTGCGCTCGGCGGCCTGAATCATCGATTCGGCACCCGAGACCGTGACCGCCATCGGTTTCTCGCTGATGACGTGAATGCCTCGTTCCATCGCGTCGACGGCGATGGGCGGATGGTAGTAGTGAGGGGTGGCGATGATGATCGCGTCGACCAGATCGCTCTCTAGGAGTTCCTGATGATTGGGGAATCCGGGAACCTCGTAGGCCTCGGTGGCGGCCTTGAGCGCTGCGGGGGCGATGTCGCAGACGGCGGTGAGTTCGGCCTCCGGGATGTCGGGCATATTGCGGGCGTGACCGTTGCCCATACCACCGACCCCAACGATGCCAAAGCGTACAGTATCCATAGTCTCAAATCTCCTTTGATTGAGGGGCAGGGTTGAATTGCGTGAGACCCTTGTCATAACCTTATCCTCAGTATAGCGGGTATTGAACAACTTGGAAATGGAGGGCTAGGGCCCGAGCAACGGGCGTGGATTGCCGTTACTGTAGGGCTCGATGGGATAGGACGTCTCCACCAGAAAGGCACGGATAATGTGCGCCGCCAACTGGGATCGGCTGAGCTGGATGACGTGTCCGGCATCCTCGATGTAGAAGATCTGTTCGTTGAGAAGCGCGTCAGCGTACTGCTCAATGACTTCCCACGGGACGTAATCGCACTCGGATACCAGGATGAGGCTGGGTGTCAGATTGTCCTGGAGGTCGGGTTGTGGGTCCGGCAGCGTTTGTGCCTCATACTCGGCCTGAATCTGCACGTAAGTGTTGAACTTGCCAGGCTCGATGTCGGCGACCTGATCGCCATACCCCCCACACACCAGAGTGCCCGGGTTAAAGCCTTGCTCGAGCAGGAGGCTCATCTCCGCTTGCGAGGCGAGTTTCTCTGCCGCGTCGGGCCCATACGTCGATAGACTGGCGGCGAGGTAAAGGCGCAGTTCGAAGACCGGATTGGGTCCGATGGGGGACGCGGTGCTGACGTAGCTGTAGAAGATCTGATCGTGATTGACCAACGCAGTAGGGGAGTGCAAGATCACTTGCTTGACCCGTTCCGGGTAGCGGCTTAGGTAGCGCGCTGCTAGCTCGGCGCCGGCGCCGTGTCCGATGAGGATCAGTTCGTTCACACCCAGCGTGCTCCGGATGGCGTCCAGGTCCGCCAGATTGCGCGCCATCCCGTAGTCCCGGATGTTCTCCAGGCGCTCAGAATGCCCGCTCCCAACCTGGTCATAGAGGTAGACGTCGAAACCGTCCTCGGCAAACTGGCGATAGAAGGTCCGGTCGTAATCCATCACGGCCAACCCTGGGCCGTTATGCAGAAAGACGATCGGCGTCTCTTGAGGTTGCCCCTGAGCCGGATAGTGATAGTAGGCCAGCCGCGAGCCGGTGCTGAGTTGCCAGTACGCAGTATTCGGCGGCGGTTCTGTCTGCGTGGGAGGTGGCACCGGCAGGGCCAGAACGATCCACAGCGCGCCGAGGGTCGTAGCGGTGGTGAGCCCACTGATGATTCCCCCGAACCGCGCTCGCCGGTTTGACTCGTATCCCTCAGCGACCAGCCAGGCCACGCCGTAGGCAACCATCGCCAGGGTGATGGCCCCGGCGGCGCCGAGGATCCAGAGGCTGTCTGTGACGGTCGAGAGGGCCGCGATCACCTGTGTGGCCGTCGATAGGCTGAAGCCAATGCCGAACAGCAGCCCAATCCCCAGCAGGATTTTGAGAAACATGCTCGGCTCCCCGATCTCTTTCGGATCGTCCTCGTCCTCACGTTCCATCCAGCCCAATCGCTTGAATCCCGATTGGACCCAGATGTTCATCATACTCATCACAACGCTTCCGAGAATTGCCCATCCAAACCCCGCGATCTCTAGACCGGTGACGAGGTCGGTGAGCAGCAGCAGGATGCCGTCGATCACAAAGATAAAGAGCCCTCCGGTCATAATCGTGAACGGGAGGGTCAATGCCAGGATCAACGGCCGGAAGAACTTGGACAGCAGCACAAAAACCATCGTGGTTGCCCAGATTGTGAAGAGCTCGTTGGTATACTGAATCCCGGGCAGTACCTGAATGCCCAGCAGCACAATGTGGGTCACCGACGTCCGGATGATGAAGTTGCGGATTTGATAGCGTCCGGCGTCCTCAATCACGGTACGCTCTCTTCACGCTTGGGAGCCGGTCGCTCGAACTGGGCGCGGGGATGATCTTTCGCGTTGATGCCGCCGCCGGGCCACTTGATCTCTCCGGGGAGGGCGAGCTGCGTGGTCGGGGCCCCGTGTTTAAGTTGGAGTAGGAGCAGACGCGCGCCGACGGTCGCCTGACCGGCGGAGCGCAGGGCCCCCCACGTCGTGAGGGTGATGACCTCGTTCATCGCCTCGCTCCAGCACTTGTAGAAGAGGTCCATCGTGGCGCTGACATACCCACCCTCGGGTCGGATGTCGCGGATGGCAAAATCCCATCCCAGGAGGTGCATCCCTTGTCCCCATTGGATGGGGTTCTCCGCGCTGAACGCCTGGTCGATCTGGGTCTCCAGGGAGAGATGCGTGAAGGCTAGGGTGTTGAGCCCGAATGCGTCCGGTGGCTCCCCCTTGATCTTAAGCGATCGGGTCCCTTGTTCCTCCGCGTGGATCTCGTGCACGGCGTCCCAGGTATAGGTGTTTTCGACGTAGTTGGGTTCCGTCACACGCATCGCTGCCTCGTCGCCGGCAAAGATCAGGTAATGGATGCGCAGAATGTAGGGCGTGGCGATACGCCACTTGAGCATGCTCAAGTAGAATTGCCGATCCGCTACGCGGAACAGCCGGCGACGAAGCGTGTCCTGATCGTCCCCCACCACGGCCTCTTTGACGTTCTCCAGGTCTGTAAATGTGGCGACCTGCCGCTTGAGCCAACTCACCGATGCCTCCAGAAACTGATAGCGGGGTATCCCGCGACTGGGGCGTTGCGTTTCGTCCGGCGGTTTGGATTGTGCGCGCTCCCCCCCGCGCCGGTGCCCGACCTTTTGTGTCTCCAGGCGGAAGGGCCAGAGCTGGCACTCGCCCGTGCGGCAGTCGAAGCGTAAGCTGCCCAGGATATTGAAGCGAACGTTGGTGCCCCCGGCGTAGACGGTGGGATCGGTGATCTCTAAATCGAAGGCGATCAGTTTGTCGGCCTGCTGCTCGGCGATGAGGTCGAAGCCGTTGATCACCGCCACCAGATTGTCCTTCCTCTGGAGCTCAGGATCCAGGGGAAGATCCTCGATCTTGATCCGGAAGGGGTTCCTCTCCGCACGGATGCACTCCACGGTCGTCTCGCCATAGCCGGCCTGGATGCCCACGCCCGGTGCATGGATGGGCGTGACGTACTCGGTGAAGTGCGCCACGTCCCCCCCGGTGCCCGAGGCTGCCGTGTGTCCCACGATCGGCGGCTGACCGTCATCGGAGGCCGCCGGATGACGGGCGTAGCTGCCCAGCCGGTTCAGGCGGTGGTTGTATTTCCACGCGTGGTGGAAACCCTGCCAGAGAAGCGTGGAGGATCCTGTTTTCGGTTCTGTGGTCATAGGTGCGTGTCGCTATTCATATAGGTTGCCTGCTCTCCTCAGTGTGCCAGGCGTGATTATAACAGGTTTGTGCCATGACCTTGGATGCGATCATCGATCTCGTTGTTACCTCTACTTCTATCTACGTACACAGACGTCTGAAGTTGTGTCGTTTGTGAGGTTTCGTGCTGCATGTACAATGTGGGCATAGCATGACGTTGCGAGGGTAAGTCGTCGTTTGGATGCTGAGGTGTTCATGGTTTTGTATCCGGTTGTGATTGTGCTTTCGG
The DNA here is from genome assembly GCA_034437735.1 of Anaerolineae bacterium. GTDB lineage: Bacteria > Chloroflexota > Anaerolineae > B4-G1 > SLSP01 > PWVB01. Next base: position 11,415 of record DAOTTS010000100.1, on the reverse strand, counting down.
CGTTTCTGCTCTTTCTCGCTCAGCCCTTGATGGGCAAGGTGCTGCTGCCCTGGTTCGGGGGCGGCGCCTCCGTCTGGTCCGCATCGGTGCTCTTTTTCCAGGTGCTCTTGCTGATCGGCCACGCATACAGTCATGGGATCACCGAGCGATTGCCCCGCCGCACGCAGACGCGGGTTCACATGGGCTTGTTGGCAGCTTCGATCGTCGCTGTGCTCCTCACCGCCCTGAGGTGGCGGACGCCTCTGATGCCCGGACCGGTGTGGGAGCCCCAAAGTGCAGGGGATCCGCTGGTTCGGATCCTGATCATCTTGACGGTAAGTGTCGGATTACCCTATTGTGTCCTCTCTACGACCAGCCCGCTGCTCCAGCGTTGGGCGCTGGATGAGAATGCTCGGGGCACGAGATCGAGTCCCTATCCCCTCTACGCGCTCTCCAATGTCGGATCGATGGCGGCGCTTCTCGGATACCCAACGCTGGTGCAGCCAAATCTGGAACTGCCTGCTCAGTCCTGGGGCTGGACGGCGGGGTACGGGCTCTTCGTGATCGGGGTGGGGGCCCTTGCGTGGCGGCAGAGCCGAATAGCCGAGCACCCGCGTCTCAAGGAGGAGCCGCTTGCGCCGCCGGGTGCTGCCCCTGACTGGCCCCAGCGGTTGATGTGGCTGCTCCTCTCGACGACGGCCTCGGTCCTGCTCCTGGCGACCACCCGCCAGATGACGGAAAATGTGGCGGCGGTGCCGCTGCTCTGGGTGGTGCTCCTGGCGCTCTATCTGCTAACCTTCGTGATCGTCTTCAGCGGTAAGCACAGTTATCGCCGAGGTTGGCTCCTGCTTTTCCTTTTCGCCACGATGACGTATCGTGGTGCCATCGTCCGGGCCGGCACGCTGCCTGTCACAATTCAGCTCTACGCCTTCGGGCTCCTGCTCTTTGCCGGTGCGCTGGCCTGTCACGGTGAGATGGTGAAGCTGCGGCCCGACCCTCGGTATCTGACCCAGTTTTACCTTATTGCGGCGCTGGGGGGCGCGTTGGGCGGGGTGGTGGTCAATTTCGTCGCGCCTTGGGCCTTCGACAGCACCTGGGAGCTGCCCTTGAGCATCATCGTTGCCTGGATCGCGGTCGCGGTTGCCCAGCTCTTGGATGAGAGGTCGCCGCTCTACACGCGCTTTCGGGTGCCGATGACCGCGATGCTCGTGGTGGCTTTGTGGTTGAGTGTGCAGTCCTTTTCGAACGAGATCCGTCTCTTCCGGTTCTCAACGTTGATGGCGCATCGCAACTTTTACGGCGTTCTCCGGATACAAAAGGAGGACCGATCGCCGAGCGACGTCTATCGCCTGGTCCACGGCACCACAATTCACGGGGTGCAGTATGAGGAGGATGCCTTGCGCACGGAGCCTATCGGCTACTTCAGTCCTTCCAGCGGCATTGGGAGGCAGCTTGAGTGGATGACGGATCGGACCGGGCGTCTCAAAGTCGGCATTTTGGGACTGGGGGCCGGTACGTTGGCGGCGTACGGTCGCGACGGCGACGTCTATCACTTCTATGAGATCGATCCCCAGGTGATTGACTATGCCCACGGGCAGGGGGGGTATTTCAGCTACCTGGATGACAGCGCCGCGCAGATCGACGTCGTGCTTGGGGACGCGCGCCTCTCCTTGGCGCGCGCTTTGAGAGACGGCGGAGCGCAGGGCTATGATCTGTTGATCCTCGACGTCTTCAGCGGGGATGCGGTGCCCGTTCACCTCCTCACCCGCGAGGCGTTTGAGGTCTATCTGGCGCATCTGAAGCCCGGGGGTGCCCTCGCCGCCAATATCAGTACGAGCCACCTGAATATGCGCCCCTTGCTGGCTGTTTTGGCCGATCATTTTGATTTACAGGGCGTTGTCATCGAGGATGAGGGGGACGGCGCGATGCGATACGCCTCCTTTTGGGTTCTGATGGCCCGGGATCCGGCCGTGTTGGCGGATGAGGCTTTGTCTGGAGATGTGACCGAGCTCGCTTCCTTCTACGAGCCGGATATGAGGCTTTGGACGGATACGTACAGCAATCTTCTTCCGCTTTTGCGTTGATGTGGGTTTGAGGGGGCGCGCGGGTCGGCTGCGCTGACCCCATTGGGGCACGTCTGCTTGTGTTGAGTGCGCTTATCTAAAGGAGCGAGACGATGGAGAATTTTGGACAGGATCCGCAGTTTTTCTCCGAGCAGCAGGATCCATGGATGACGATTGTGTGCGAGGGGCGAACCCACCCGCCGAGTTGGGCGGTCCGGCAGCGGCATCTGATCGACGTGATGAACGAGGCCGCCGTGGATTTCGTCGCCCGCTATACCCGTCCGGACGGGACCCTGGTCTGGCGGGACCTCTGGCCCGGGATGGACGGGTCGGATGACGGCTATGAGAGTTTTGTCAGCTTTCCACTCTTTTACATTCTGGGCGGTGGGGAGCACGTCCATCAGATCGCGCGCCGGGAGTGGGACGCGGTCACCTGGCAGTTTACCCAGTACGGTCAGGTTCATCGCGAGTTCGACGGCTACTATGACTGGATGCACCACGGGGAGAGCTCGACCTACATCTATTACCTGGCCCTGGCGAATCCGCATCACCACGTGGATCGGACGCGGGCGCTGCGGTTCGCAGATATGTACACGGGGTACGATCCCCAGGCGCCGAACTGGGATCCCGAGCACCGCATGATCCGGTCGCCCATCAACGGCAGCCGGGGCCCTCAGTTTGAGATGATGCCAGTGGACTGGGTGACGCACAGGCCCGTCCTCGCCAACTACCTGACGCCCTATACGGACGTGCCGGGCTACGAGACCGACGATCCGTTTGCCGTCCTCGACTGGACCGATGATGAGGTCTTTGAGGCCATTCTGAATGTGATGAACCAGCGGATTGTGCCCGGTGATGTGCCCCTGAACCTCAACGCGACCAGTCTGATCACCAGCGCCTATATGTATACCGGCGACAAACGCTATCACGCGTGGGTGTTGGATTATCTGGACGCTTGGCAGGAGCGCACTGCGCGCAATGACGGCATTATGCCGGACAACGTCGGCTTGCACGGCGAGATCGGCGAGCAGATGGACGGGCGGTGGTGGGGCGGCTACTACGGTTGGCGGTGGCCCCACGGTGCGTGGATCCTCCTGGAGTCAACGCTCATCGCTGGGGCGAACGCCACGCTTCTGACCGGGGATGCGGATTGGCTCGACCTGCACCGCTCGCAGAGCGATCTGCTGTGGTCGCTGCGCGAGACCCGCGACGGGGAGGTCGTGGTTCCCTTCCGTTACGGGGCGAACGGCTGGTTCGACTACCGGCCGATGCAGCCCCGCCATCACCTCCACCTCTACTTCCTGAGCCGGGATCCCGAGGACTGGGCGCGCATTGCGACGCGCTTCCCCGATCGATCTGCGTGGTACGAGGGCCCCCCGCGCTTTGGGAAGGCCGGGCACTTCTGGCCCGAGCGTTGGTTTGGCTATGTGATGGAGGAGAACCCCGATTTTCCCGATCAGGTGCTGACCGACACTGAGACCTGTATGCAGCAGCGGTTGGATGCGATTGACGTCGATGACTGGGAGAATATGGAGGGCTGGGACGTCCACCACTGGCAGAATCTCAACCCGGTGGTGCCGGAGGGGTTGATCCAGATGGCGATGGGCACGCCGGCCTCGGTCTATCACGGCGGGCTGCTCCACGCCAGCGTGCGGTACTTCGACCCGGTCCTCTACCGTCCGGGTCTGCCCGACGCCGTCGCCGCGCTGGTGGAACGCCTCACGCCGGGTGGGCTCGTGCTCTCGTTGGTCAACACCGACCCCTTGGCGGGTCGGGAGGTGCTGATCCAGGCCGGCACCTTCGCCGAGCACCACTTCACCGAGGTTCAGCTTGTGGGCCGGGACGGACAGACGGAGCGCTATGATGTCGATGATAATGCCTTCCGGGTCAGCCTGGGACCGGGGGCGCAGGCTCATCTGGAGATCGGGATGGAGCGATATACCTATCTACCCACGTACGAATTCCCGTGGTAGCGAAGGATGGCTGACGGGTCCCCTGCGTACGATATCGAGGAGGTGCGTGATGGCGTTCTATGAGGAGCAGCCGAAGGTCGGCAACGGATTTCGTGAGACCTTTCTGATTCAGGTGGAGACGTGGCTCGATCGCCAATTCCGGGCGGCGGAGGCCAGGCGCAACGGGTTCTTCCGCCCGGATCTTGGGTCGCCGGAGGCGTACGCGGCCTCGGTCGAGCCGTACCGGGGCCTGTTTGTCCGGATGTTGGGATGGCCCTTGACGCTCTCGCTGGAGGAGCCGCCCCCAGCGCGGCAGGTTGCCGTCGGCGAGGACGAGTTGGGCGCAATTTTGCGGCTGTGGATGGAGGTGCTGCCGGGCGTGGAGCTCTATGGCCTCCTCTTCGTGCCGCCGGGCGAGGGACCGCACCCGCTGGTCATCTCCCAGCACGGTGGGTTGGGGACGCCCGAGTTGTGTTCCGGCTTCTTCGGCTCGGCCAACTACAACGACATGACCCGTCGGGTGCTCCGGCGCGGAGCGGTCGTTTTCGCGCCCCAGCTCTTCCGGTGGGACGCAAAATACGGGCGCCGGGGCGACGTCACGGAGATGGATCGCCAGCTCAAACAGTTGGGCGGCTCGATCGCTGCGCTGGAGCTTTATTTCCTGCGTTGCGCGTTGGACGGGCTGACCCGGCGCCGCGAGGTCGACCCCGATCGCATTGGGATGATCGGGCTGTCGTACGGCGGGTTTCACACCCTCTTTGCCTCGGCCGCGGATACCCGAATCCGGGTCGCGCTCTCGTCGTGTTTCTTCAACGACCGGCGCCTCTACGGTCGCCGGGATTGGGGGTGGTTCAACGCAGCGAACACCTTCTTCGACGCCGAGGTCGCGAGCCTGGTCTGCCCCCGGGCGCTCTACCTGGAGGTCGGGGCGCGCGACGAGAAGTTTGACGTCCGCTATGCCCGCGCGGAGGCGGACAAAGTGCGAGCCCGCTACGCGCACCTGGGCCTTGAGGATCGGTTCCGGTTGAAGGTCCATGCGGGCGGGCACGAGCTCGACGAGGCCGAGGACGGCATCGATTTTTTGTGCGAGCATCTTGGATTGTCATCGCGGTGAGTCTAATGCAACTGAATGCAGTAGGAATAGAAACGGAAAAAGGACGCCATTTCGGCGTCCTTTGCTCAGTGCCCCAGAGAGGACTTGAACCTCCACGCCCAAAAGGGCACAGGTCCTCAACCTGCCGCGTATGCCTATTCCGCCACTGGGGCATTCCGTAATCCGCTGTGAATTATACGGGAACTTCGGGAGTTGTCAACCCAAAAATGCGACACTCGGGAAGGATCCGCATGCCGCGTCCGTACTCGTTTGCACCGCACAGTTCCTCACGTACAATAGCCCTATGACCTTGCAACGCGTCCCGATCTATCCGAGTGACCAGGTGGCCTTTCCCGGTCAGATGCTGTCGCTGTCCGGGCAGGATCATCAGCATCTGCGCCTCCTCCGGTTTTGCCGGGAGGCGCGACGCCAACTCGGCGTCGTCTACGTCCCCGGCGAGCGGGGGCACGCCCTGGCGCGGGTTGGGACGCTCTCCCACCTGATTGTTCTAACCGAAGCCCCGGAACAATTGGCGGGGATGCATCTCGTGGTCGGCAGCGGGCGGTTCAAGATTCTCCAACTGCACCAGGATCGGGCGTTCCTGGAGGCCACGATCCGCCTTTGGCCCTGGCGCGAGCAGCCTGCGCCGTCGTGGGGCGTGGTGGAGCGTGTCGGCGATTACCTGCATCGTTATACCCAGGCCCTCGCTGACCTGATGCCGCCCGCCCTGATGCCGGATCTGCTCGAGCCGGAGCCCTCGGCGCTGGGGGTGCTGGCGGCTGCGATCCTGCCGATCGCCGAGATGGAAAAGCAGACGTTGCTGGAACTGCCGTCGGCGGAGGCGTTGCTGCACGCCGTGTTGCGATATCTGCGTCTGCACGTGCCCTTGGCGGAGCAGCTCGCTGCGATGCCGCCGCCTGGCGCCGGGGTCTATGAACGTATCCTGCTGAATTGATCGATCCGGCTTGCGATCGCCGTACTGCATAGTTGGCAACACAACGACCCGGGAGTTTATCTCCCGGGTCGTCGCATAGGCTGATTCGGTTGCGGGCGGGATGGCTAGCGGATCGCCTTCTCCGTCTGCTTGTCGAAGATGTGGATCCGGCTCATATCGAAGGCCGTGGTCTTGGTCATGCCGACCGTGACCTTCGTGCGCGGGTCGAACCGGCCCAGGAAGCTGTGGTTCTCGGTGGTGAGATACGTGTTCACCTCGTTGCCCATCAACTCGGTGATCTCGACCTCGGCCTCGATCATCGCGGGTGTGATCCCCGGCGGCGTGAACTCGGGGTCGTGGACGTGTTCAGGGCGCAGGCCCATGATGACCTCTTTGCCCAGATAGGCCTTGTAGGTGTCGGCCATGTCCTCCGGGATCTCCAGGTGGAAGTCGCGGGTGTCAACATACATCGTGCCGTCCTCCTCGATCAGCGTGGCCTCGAAGAAGTTCATCGACGGGCTGCCGATGAAGCCGGCGACGAAAACGTTGCCCGGATAGTCGTAAAGCCGCTGCGGCGTGTCGATCTGCTGCAGCACGCCGTCGCGGAGCACCGCAATGCGCGATCCCATCGTCATGGCCTCGGTCTGGTCGTGGGTCACGTAGATGAAGGTGGTGCCCAGGCGCTGGTGGAGTTTGGAGATCTCGGCGCGGGCTTGCACGCGCAGCTTGGCGTCTAGGTTCGAGAGCGGCTCGTCCATCAGGAAGACGTTGGGCTCACGCACGATGGCGCGGCCGACGGCGACGCGCTGGCGCTGACCACCGGACAGTTGCTTGGGCTTGCGGTCCAGCAGGTGCTCGATGCCCAGCAGGCCGGCAGCTTCCTTCACGCGGCGGTCGATCTCCTGCTTGGGGACCTTGCGCAGCTTCAGGCCGAAAGCCATGTTGTCGTAGACCGACATATGGGGGTAGAGCGCATAGGACTGGAAGACCATCGCGATATCCCGATCCTTGGGCGGCACGTCGTTGACCAGCCGATCCCCGATGAAAATGTCGCCCTCATCGATCTCCTCCAGGCCGGCCAACATCCGCAGGCTGGTGCTCTTGCCGCAGCCGGAGGGGCCGACGAAGACCAGGAATTCCTTGTCCTCGATCTCGATCGTGAGATCCGACACGGCGACGATGTCGCCAAATCGCTTCGTTACGTGTTCATAGGTTACACTCGCCATAAGTAGCTCCTTTCGGAAGATGAAAAAACCAGTTTAAAGTTGCTAGTTGAAAGTTGAAAGTTCTCTGGATAAGAAGCCAACTTTCAACTAGCAACTTTAAACTTTTGACTTCGTTGCTACGTGAGTACGATACGGATACCGAGCTCGCTGAGGTCCCAGAGCGGCGGATTGTCCGCCTCGCGGGCCGTGATCAGCACGTCAACCTCACCGGCGGGAGCGACAAAGAGGGCGCCCGCGCGCCCTAACCGCTCCGGCGGCATCAGCACGATTACCTGAGCGCGCAACCGCAGGAGCGTGCGGGCCAGGTTCGCCAAGTGGTGCGAGTCATGGGTCAACCCGCGTTCGGCGTCCAACCCATCGGCCTCCAGGATGATCCAGTCGGCCCGGATATTCTGCAGCGTCTCCGGCTCGCTGTAGATGCCGAAATCCTCACCGACCTGACCGCCGATGATGTGGAGCGTGTGCTGCGTCTGCCGGACGACGTTCCACGCGGCGTTCAGGGCGTTGGTGATGATGGTAAGGTTCGAACGCGGCTCAAAGAAGGGCATCATCTCCGCCGGCAGGGTGCCGGGTCCGATGAAGATCACGCTGTCGTCCGGGATGAACTTGGCGGCGGCCTCCGCGATCCTCCTGTGGATGCCGGTCGGCTCGCTCGGCGCGTAGCTCGTCTCCCGAACCACAGCGCCGCCGTGAACGCGCTGGAGCCGTCCTTCCTGCTCCAACTGGCTCAAGTCCCGGCGGATCGTCACCGGATCGACGTCCAGCGTGTGCGCGAGTTCGGTGACGCGCACCGAACCCTCGGATCGCAGCTCATCCAGGATCACGTGATGGCGCTCTGCTTTGAGCATATCTGACCGTAGTGTAGTACGTACCGCACGATTTGTCAACAATTTTGAGGGTAATCGTGCAAAAGCGTGCGAATGTGTGCGTATTCGTGAGGTGGGTTACTCCTCGACTGGGGGCGGGGTCGGGGTGGGAAGCGGGGTGATGGGTAGGCCGTAGTACCCTTCGAGAATCTGGCGGAAGAGCGGCGCCGCGACGGTGGAGCCCTCGCCAGCGTGCTCGGCAAGCACGACCATCGCGATCTCGGGATCGTCCGCCGGGAAGTAGCCGGCGAACCAGGAATGCGGCTGATCCGTCTCCCGGGCGGTCTCGGCCGTGCCGGTCTTCCCGGCGACGGGGATGTCCAGCCCCTGGAAGCGGTGGGTCGCCGTGCCGATGGACGGGTTCGTGGTCACGCCGAGCATCGCGGCCTGGATCACGGCCAGATCCGCGTCGGACACGGGCAGCTGCCCTACGACGTTGGCCCGGGTGACCTCCTCCGGTTCCCCGGCGTCCCCAGCTGCGATGCGCTCGATCATATAGGGCCGGTAGAGGCTGCCCCCGTTGGCGACCGCGCCGACCATCCGCGCGATCTGGAGGGGGGTGATAAGCAGATACCCCTGGCCGATTGAGAGATTGACCGTGTCGCCGACGCTCCAGGGCGCCTGATAGACGCGCTCCTTCCACGCCGGATCCGGCATCAGGCCCTCGGCTTCCGACAGGGTGGTCAGGCCGGTCAATTCGCCCAGCCCAAAGGCCTTCCCAAACTCCGAGAGGGTGCCCGGATCGACGTTGTGCAGCGCCGTGCCGGCATTGTAGAAGACCACGTTGCACGAGGCCGTCAGCCCATTCTCAAGGCTGAGCTCGCCGTGACCGGTTTCGAGCCAGCACATTTTGCGGTTGGCCTCGCCCAGCCCATCCCAATAGCCGGGGCACGTAAAGGTCGTCTCAGGGCTGAGATTGCCCGGTCCCAGTGCTGCCGCGATGGTCACGATCTTGAACACCGATCCCGCCGGGTACTGGCCCTGGATCGCCCGATTGACCAGTGGCTGGTCGGGATTGTTGAGCACCGCGTTCCGCTGCCAATCTGCGGTGGGGCGGACGAAGATGTTGCTGTCGAACCCCGGCCCGCTGGCCATCGCCAGGACGGCACCGGTGTTGACGTCGAGGGCGACCACGGCCCCGCGCCGGTCGCCGAGCATCTGCTCCGCCTGAGATTGCAAGTCGCGGTCCAGCGTCGTGTAGATTGGGCGCCCGCGCCTCGCCGGCCGCTCGGCCAGCTTGCCGACATAACTGTTGTCCTCGGCGGTGAGGGTCAGGCGTCCGCCGTTCTGCCCCGCCAGGATCGACTCACCCCACGCCTCCAGGCCCGCCACGCCCACCCGCTGGTCGGCGCGGTACCCCTGCTGGCGGTACACGTCGGCGCGCTCCGCCGGGATCGGCGAGACCCATCCCACCACGTGCGCGGCCACGCCGTTCAGCGGATAGAGCCGGCCCAACCGCTCACGGCGGTCGAGGCCCGGCAGGCTGAGCTGCTCGTTGAGCGCGAGGCTCTCCTCCCCGGTGATGTCCGCGATGGGGATGAACCAGTCGCCGGGCTGCCCGGCATACGCCTGTTGGATCTCCTGCTGGGTCAGGCCTAGCGCCTGAGCGAGCGTGGCCAACAGGCCGGCCTCATCCTCAATCTGATTCGGGATCACCCCCACCGTCACGATCGTGGTCGGGATCGCCAGGCCGGCGCCGTTGCGGTCGTAAATGTTGGCCCGGGCCGGAATCTGGTACTCGATGGCGAACGCGTTGCCCTCGGCCAGATCGGGCCAGATGGCGGCGCGGGACCAGTCGACGTACCACGCCTTGTCCACCTGCACCAGCTCCAGCGTGTTGCTCGCCTGGAGATCGCCGAACATCCCGGTGTGCCACGTCTCCTGGAACTCGATCCACGCCTCCTCGCCGTCCAGGCTCAAGCTGCGGGGCAGGATCGTGAGACTGATGGCCGTGGTCGTGTTCAACGAGGCCCGGTACGCCTGAGTGAACGCCTCCTGCGTGACCTCCGCCTGCACCGAGGGGGCGATCAGGCTGTACATCCGCGCGTAGTCCTCCGCGCGCCACGCGTCGAAGAAACTGCGCCCGATCACCTCCGGCGTGACCAGATCCGGGGTGGGGGAGGCCGGCGCAGCGACCGGCGGCACATCCGTGTCGCGCGGCGCTGCCGGCGGTGGGATCGAGGCCTCGGCGCACGCACTGCCAAGGAGCGCGACCAGGAGGCACGCGAGGACGACCCGCCGTCTCATACGACCTTCCCGGAGTCTGGCTTGGGACAGGGATAGCCTAATTTCGCCAGACACAGCGTGGGCATCGACGCCAGGTCGAAATCCCACCACGGCCGCAGCAGCTCCGCCAGCCCGCACAGCGGCAGCCCGACCACGTTGGCGTAGCACCGGTCCACCGTCGCCACGGGATGAAAGCCCGCGTGCTGGATCGCATAGCCGCCCGCCTTATCCAGCGGATCGCCGGTGGCGGCGTACCGCTCGATCTCCCGGTCGGTGTAGGGCCGCATCCGCACCTCCGTGGTAACGCAGCGGGTGCGAACCGCGCCGGCGTCCGGAGCCGCCAGGGCCAGGCAGGTATGGACCGTATGCGGGGTCGCGCGGAGCGCGCGCAGCATGGCCCGCGCCTCTGCCGGCGTGGCCGGCTTGCCCAGCGAGCGCCCGTCCAGGTCGACCACCGTGTCGGCCGTGAGTATCACCGAATCGGATGCGTGGTCGGCACGGGCCGCCTCTGCCTTGCGCCGGGCCAGCCGGACCGCAAGCGCCAGCGGCGTCTCGTGATCGATCGGGGACTCGTCGATGTGCGCGGCGGTGGTGGTGAAGGCGAGATCGAGCCACCCGAGCATCGTCCGTCGCCGGGGGGACTGTGACGCCAAGATCAGGGTCGGTTGGGTCATAGGTGTCGCCGGGTTCGTCATCATCTGGTGGGTGCTATTATACTCCGATGCGTGGGGAGGGAAAGGTACGCCTCCATTGCTCGGAGCCCTCGTCTTGAGGGCGGTTTGTATGCTCCAAGCGAATGGGTCATTCCCGGTTTCCGCGCGTGAAGCCCGGAACGCGTAGGCAATGATAAGGGGTTGGAATGCGTAGTACGGGCGTACTAAGGATCATTCTGTGAAATCCCCAAATTAGTACTACTTTCCTATTGCGTTCTGATCGTGATTAAGATAGAATATGGTTAGGCTAAGTTAAACACACACTAATCGGGAGGAATTCCAATGCTTTATATGCCGCGTGAAGAGGGCCAGGGTTTGGTTGAGTATGCGTTGATTCTCGTGTTGATCGCCGTCGTCGTGATC
>DAOTTS010000099.1:0-32842 GCA_034437735.1 Anaerolineae bacterium | reverse complement strand
ACCATTACGCCAACCATCACGCCGGCGCTCAGCAGGGCGACGTAAAACCTGTTCGTATGTCTCCGAAACATAGTTCGCTCCTTTTAATTTGAGAGAGAGCAGCCCGGCACTCACAATCACCGACCCGCTATCCTATCGCCTCATCAGAAACGATGAGGGATCAAACAACGCCATCCAATCAAACCCTACCACAATAAACGGGATGCTAACAGTAAAACCACCGACGAACTCCATGCAATCGCGATGAAAGACTACCCAGTATCCACACTAAAGAACCGTACCCACAATGAACGCCTATTAGTTTACCCGAAGTTCGCATCCAAACCAACTTCATACGCCGACGGTCATCACCATCATCATACCGTAAACTCACAAAAGGTTCAGGGAGCCAGCGTGATCTCTTCAAGGCGCAACGTATCGGTAATCGAATTTTCCACGGGCAAACGCTCCAACGTCAGGAGATTGTACATCCCCACCCGTATCTCTAGCACCCCCTCAGGTATCGAGCGATCCATCATAACGCTATGCGCATCTCGAACAATCTCCCCCGATTCCCATAGACTGGTCGGCGCGTGATCACAGGCGGGCGCGCCGTCGTGCTGAGCGACAAGTTCGCCATCCGCCATCAGGTGCACGAAGACCTGATAGTTGAGGCGCGGAGAGCGCAGCGCCTCCCAGAAGAGCGTGACTGTCAGCCGATCGTCATAGGCAACCGTTTCGTCCGACAGGTCATAGCCCAGCAAGCGCGCGACCGATCCAAAATCAACGCCCACCGGATGTGCACCTCGGTACGTTGAGGGAAGCTGGGCACGAGACGTCGTCGAGGCATCGTACCTTCGCCCATAGTCGGAGGCCTGCAGCGTCAAGGGAGGTGTGGGGGCCGGAGGATGACCATAGATCGTGATTTTGGCCTCCGGACCGACGAAGATCGTCCCCCAGCGTACGTACGCACGCTGCAGGTCAGCCCAATCAATCGTAATTTCGTCCTGCACCCGCTCGGCCACAATATAGAAGTCGGGATGAGGACATAGGGTCCGTTGTCCCTCCCGCACGTACCACGTCGTGATCTCGGGCTCCTCATTGCTTGCATACGTCCCATGCAGCGTACCGTCGACAAAAAGCGCATTCACGGCCTTCCAACCTGCCCGGTAAGGGAACCCAAAGTGCCCGTACGGGGGAAGCGCGTCATCGGAAAAAGGGACAGGATACAACGGGTGGCGGCTCTCCGGCCAGGTACGCTTGTACTCCGGTGTGTGGCTCAGGAAGGCGACCATCATATAGCAGGCGGAGAGCCCGTACCACAAGGCCATCACAGCGAAAGTGCCATAGGTCCAGGGACGCGCGTAACGGCGCACCCGCCTTCCCAGCCAGGCCAGGGTCCCGGCGGCCAACACCGCCGCGCCGGGATAGAGGGTATAGACGTGGGTCCGAGGATCGATCACCACGAACGCGTAAAAAAGGAACGGCACGACGAACGTAAGCCACGCGGCCGGGGTTCCCAGACCCAGGACAGCGGCCCCGACGAGGAGAAGGCCGAGTCCAACAACGTAGGCCAGCGCATTGTAGAAGACGCTCATCCGCCACACGCTGCTCAGGCTGTTGTGAAACCAGGCGTCCCCCCCCATCCTTCCCGCCGTCAAATAGGCAAACGTCCGATCGAACATCGGGTTGAGCACGAAAGGGAGGTAAAAGCTGGACAGAATCAGCACTCCAATCCCAACGCCGACCGCCAACACACGGATACGACGCGGGCGCCACGCAGGATCTATGAAGAGATACCGGCCGAGCAACCAGAGACCTGCCGGCCCGATAAGCACGGCATCATAATGGGCCAGCAAGCCATAGGCCGTAAAGGCCGCCCCCAAGAGCACACCCGCATCTCGCTGCCGCTCGACCGCCTCGGTCAGCCAAAGAAGGGCCAGACAGCCCATTGCGACGACGACGTTCTGATACTGCACAATGCGCGAGAAAGCCACCAGAAAGCCAGCGATCCCCGCCAGCATCCCGGCAAGCGCACCCGCCCGCGGACCGAACCACCCGTCTGCCAACAGCGCGATCGCCATGACGGCCAGACATCCCATAAGCGCAAAGGGCAACCGTACCTGCCACTCGGAGGTCGTCCCGGTCAGTGACCAGAGCGACATCGGGATGAGCACCTCCACCGGCCCTTTCTGGTGCAGGAAGAGCTCGCCGTCATCGCCCTCCAACGCCTGGGCGGCACGGGACATAATCACAGCCTCGTCACCCTGAAACTCACTGTAGGCAAGGTTGGGCAGCCGGACGAGAGCCGCGATAATCAGGGCCACGAGCACACCCCGGGCAAACTCGGGCCGCGGTGGCACGTCCTCACGGCTGGCAGAGGGAAAACCAAAGGGAAGCAGCGCCCCCAACGCGTAGATCCATCGAGCCATCCCGCGAGGAAAGGGGCCCGGGAGATAGTGAAGGCCCAGGGTCAGCAAGCCACTCACAGCAAAGGCCAACCCTAACCCACTGGTAAGGCGCGTCATCCGGTCGCCGGGAAGGACCCGCACCCAACTCAAGGCCGGCAGCAGCCACAATAATCCCCAAGCAGCGGTGTAGCGAATCCCGGTTGGCGCAGGCACCCAGGTGAGCAGCATCATAAGGCCGGCCGCCAGCCCAAAGAGGCCCAGGACGGTCAAGGAACGTCGATGTCCGGATCCGGCTCTCACGGGGCCTCCACCTCATAAAGGTAGATCGAGTAACCAATGCGCGCATCAGGCTCCCGCGCCCGAAAATAGGCAAAGAACCGCTTGTCCACCAGGGGCAGTTCCACCAGATTGGAGACGCTGATGACGTAGAACCCGGGTTCCGGATCGTCAACGTCAAACGTTGGATCCTCGAACCAGAGGTTGAAATGGTGGGGGAGTCCCGGCAAGGGTTCATAGTCGATGCCGTAATGCTCAGGATAACTGCTGCCGAACCAGCTCAAACGTATCCGTTCCTCCGTACGCCCTACCGAAAGATAATCCGCAAGCCGCTTGAGATCCTGCCCCCAGTCAATGCTCGAATCCGCAACCACCTGCCATCCCCGCGCCGGACCGCCGCCTATGGGGTTGAAGTACGCCAAAAAATGCGGGGCGATCCAGAACGTGGAGCCCGCCATCCATACGAGAAGTAAAGCGATTGCGCCTCGATCGACGTCCCTCCACCGAGCTGCCCCTCGCAGACGGGTGAGGCTCCACCCGATCCATACATAGAGGAACGGCAGCATGGGGAGCAAATGGCGGTACCCAAGATTGAGCGAGCTTCGCAGCACCATCAAACCGTAAAGTCCCACGGGAAGGAGCAGAAATGCCGTGATGGACCGGCGAGGGGCCATCAGGGTAACGCCGCTGGCAGCGACGAGCAGGATCAACACGGGCAGCGGCGTCTTCACCGCAAACGTGATCGGGAAATAGAGGGGCCAGCCTCCGGCACGCGTCTCGCCCAACAGATAAGAAGTGCGACCGGCGTCCACGTTGGAAAAGACACGCTGCAAGCCGTGCCAATACGTGGCCATTGGAATCGACGCGCCCCCCTCGTGAATAGGCGCGACCTGGAAAGCATACGCGGCCCAGAGCACGAAGAGGCCAATCGTGGTGATCATCGCGTAGCGTCCCACACGCTGCACCAGACGCAGCAAGAATCCGCCAAAACCTGTCCCCCAAGGGAGACGTGAAAGCGTGAAAAGAAGACCGTAGGTGCCCCAGAAAAGTGGGGCGGAGCTTTTGCTGGCTAACATCAAGCCGGTCGCCAGCCCGGCCCCAATGATCGACCACCCGTTGGGATGATGAGAGGCCCTCCAGACCGCATAAGCAGCCAGGAACGCCGTCAACGTGATCCCCAGATCGGTGGTCGCCAGATTGCCGTGGGCCAGGATATTTGGATCGAGCGCGGTCAGCGCAACCGCGACCAGGGCCGCATAGGGGCTGCCGGCCTCGCCGGCCCATCGCCCGACCAGCGCGATCAGGAGCACCGTCAGCGCGGCGACGGGCAATCGCCCCAGGAAAACCATCAGATCCGGCTGCTCGTTGGCGTGCCAGAGGAAGCGGTCGGCAAATCGATACCAATCCGCCGACGCCCACGAGGGATCGTCCAGGGGTAGATTGAAGCGGCTTCCAAGGGGCAACGCCTCCAACCCATTGATCAAGGGAGGGTGCTCAACGCTTAACCGGGGATCCCCGGTGTGCAGCAACGCATACCCCCGGGCCAGGTGATTCTGCTCATCCATCGTCGGTGAATGCGCGCGGGCATTGAACATAAGAAAGCCAAACGCGACGAACACCAGCGCCACCTTGAACCCTTGATGGATCCAGGGGTGCCATTTTATGAAATGCAACGGCCTTCCATGCATCATACGGGGATCCACACCGTCTCAGGTAACGAGCGAGCCGCTCGTAAACGGGATAGGTATACAGACACCATAATAGCAGTGTAACTGAAATCGCGATCCAGGCCAACCTGGCAAGCTATCGACAGGCGTTAATTCACGATGGGCAATTGACTTGACCGGCGCCTTCGGTAAGATGTCACCTATGTCTTACGAAACGATGTCGTCCAAAACGGAAAAGAAGACCCGACATGTCTTGATATCCGTTCTGGTCATGGTGTCCCTTATCGGACTCAGCATCCTTGCCTTTCAAAGTGCGGCCCGCATTCAGGATCGCAATCAGGACGGGATGTCGTGGCAACAGGAGAAGATGATCCCGCTTTTGCAGGCCGGTGGGGTATGGCTTGCGGTGCTGGCTGCCGTCGCAGGGGTGGTGCCCTGGATACACCGCATCGATCATCTCAAGCCCCGTACCGAAAGCCCGGTTCCCCCCTGGGCATGGATCACCCTGACGATCCTGATCGTCGCCTACGTCGGCATCTACGGATGGGTGTGCAACAGGCGCCACAGCCTGTTCAACTCCGGAGGGTACGACCTCGCCATCAAGGAACAGGTCCTGTGGAACACGCTCAACGGGCGGTTCTTCGCCAGCTCTCTGGAAGTGGACAACGCCTTTGCCGACCACTTCCAACCGATTATGCTCTTTTTCATGCCTCCCTATGCCGTGTTCCGATCTCCGCGCCTCCTGATATGGATCCAGACCCTCGCTTTGGCCGCCGGCGCCATCCCCCTCTTCATCCTGGCGCAGCGGCGACTCGGCAGCCCCGTCGTCGGGCTTGCCGTGGCTGCGACCTATCTCTCGTATCCGCCCCTGGGTTTCATCAACCGCTTTGATTTCCACCCGGAAGCCCTGGCAGTCCCGGCGTTCCTCGCCGCCTTTGAAGCGCTCGATCGGGACGATCTTGCGGCGGCGTCCTTCTGGCTCCTTATTCCCCTGCTGAGTAAAGAGAACCTTGGCTTTTCGGTCGCCGCCTTTGGATTGTACGCGCTCGTCTTCAAACGCAAACGAACGTTCGGCCTCACATGGATGGGAGTCGGCGTTGCCGTCTCGTTGGCGACGATGTTCTGGCTGATCCCCGCACTGCGAGAGGCACCGTCAGATAGCCTATCCCGGTACGAATGGCTGGGAGAGACGCCTCAAGCGATGATCGCCACGTTAGTGAGAGAGCCGGATCGCGTATGGGACAAACTTGCCAATCCCACCCGGGGTCTCTACCTGCTCCAACTCATGGTCCCGACGGGGTTCCTGGCCCTGATCGGCATACCGGAATTGATGATGGCACTTCCCGGGCTCGCCATCAACCTCCTGGCAGATCACTTCCTGCAAAACTCGATCTACTGCCAGTACACGGTGCCCATCGTGCCATTTGTCTTTGTCGCGGCGGTGGCGGGACTTGCGAGGATCCGGCGATCGTTCTCCCCATGGTACGCCTACGTGCTGGGCCTGGGCTGCCTCTTCATGGTCATCGTGCCGTTCAAGATCGACTTTCCCCTGGGGCAGGATCCGGTCATCACCAACCTCCAGGCTGCGTATGATGCCCTCGCAGTAGTGCCCGACCGCGTCTCTCTGGTGACGACCAACGCCTACGCACCGCATCTGGCCCACCGGGCGGGACTCTTCGTCCTGGGCTTCCCGGCGCAAAGGGAAACCCCCACCGACCCGGAGATCGTCTTTGTCAACCTCTACGACCAGCGGTATATCCTCTGCGATGGGTACCGCACCTACTTTGAGGTCCTCGACCTGGATCAATATGGGGTGATCTTTCGAGATCGAGGCATGATCGTCGTGCAGCGGAACGGGGGGTCCAACGAGGCCTTCCGAGACTTCGTCCTCAATTGGACCGACTGTGCGGGCTAGCCGGCGCGCCGGTCAGTGGACGTCGACGGTCGTCAGCTCATAGTAGCTGGAACTATCGGACAACGGATACGGCGCAAGGGTCTCCTGGTCGTACATCCCGATACGGACGGCATAGCGCCCCGGCGGCAGATCGTCGGGAAGCTGTAGGTCGTGCCTCTGTATGATAAGGTCGCCGGCACGCCAGAACCGGGAGGGGCAGTCAAGGCCGTCATGCTGATCGCGCACGGCGCCCTCGCCATCCACCAGATGGACGAAAATTTTCGAAGCCGGTGCGACCTCTTCCCCGGCGACCCAACGGGAGATCAGGCTCACCGTCGCCCCGGGCACGAAACGGTCCGCATCCGGCATCGACACCGCTGTCAAGCTCGCACCCCCTGAAAACGCAGCGTTAAGTTCATTCCGTTCCCCGCCGGTGCGCTGCAACGGATAGGCAGTAAATCGCTGTACTGCCAGCGGTTCCCCCGCCGCCCAACGCGCCCCAATCATATCCAAGAGGTCGGCGTCCAGGGGCACAATAGTGGGAACGACGAGCGACCCACCCTCATTCGGGATCAGAAGTCCACCGCCCGCGCTCAGCGGGCTGCCGGGATCGCACCACCGGGAGCGCAGATCCTGCCGGTTGAGCATCAACTGCAAACTCGGTTCATCCAGAGAGGTGTTGGATAAACCACCCACTGTCACGTCCGTGAGATCCGGTCGCGCATCCAGCCACGCCGCCACGTCCCGAAGATCCGTCTGCCAGACAAACTGTGTCTCCGGGATCTCGGGCCACCGTACGAAGTAATCCCAGCCCGTCCAACCCAGGTTCACGATCGCCGCCGCCCCTATCAGAATCCAACCAACCCTCAACAGCTCAGCCTTCCAAGTTTCGAGGCGACGTAAGAGCTCTAGGCGACGCAATAGCCAATCGCCACCGATCGCCGGAAGGATCATCACCGCCGGCATCGCGCCCAGGGTGCGCACGAAATTCGGGGCCTCGATGGTAACCACCGAGGGCGCCACCATTGCCCCTACCCAGGCAAAGAGCAGGAGTGATCTCGCATCTCGGGGCCGCAAGAGCGCGACGACAAGGCCGAGATAAAAGAGCCCTCCCCAGACCGGCCCAGGGAAAACGGGCCGGTTCGGCAGATTGTTCCGGACCGTGGCATCACCGCGGACCGTGACCATCCCCAGGATACGCGGCACGTTCGCCAGCACGGGGCCGACGTCACCCTCCCGCAGCGCGTTGAGCGGCGCGTTCACCTCCTGGACCCGGGCCTGAATGACCTCGTTTCGGGCGACGGTGACGATCAGGGGTAGGGCAACCAACGTCCCTATCAGACACGCGAGGGCAATCGCACGCCAGCGCCGCCTGAGTCGCCGAGGATCCAGCAGGCCCAGCAGGCCAACCCATCCGATCACCAGCAAAGGGACGCCACGGGACGCCGAGTAGGTATAGGCAGAGAGCCCCAACCAGAATCCTGCGATCAGGCCGAATCGACCGTTGGCGCCCTCCGCAGAACAGGCCAACCACAGAGCGTCCAGTCCCAGACACAGCGTCAGCGGCAGGAGCATACCCCGCAGCCCGACCCGGCTCCAGAAGACCGGCCACAACATCCAACCCAACCCGGCGGCTGCAATCACGGCAGCCCGACACCCGAACAGATGGCGGGTCAGACGAATCCCGGCCGCCACCGTCAACAGGCCCACCGACGCCGAGACAAAGCGCAGGGCCAGGACATTCCGCCCTAGCAGGGGGAGCGCGCCGGCGACGAGGTACATAAAGAGAGGCTCCTGCCCGTACGCCTCCTCGAAAAAGAGCGCGTGCTGCCCATCGAGAATCTGTTCCGCAATGAGGACCTCTGCGACCTCATCGTGCTCAACGCCCGGCGGCACGTCGACCAACCCGCCGTAGCGCAGGGCCGCCGCCAGAAGAAGTATCACCAGCAGAAGCCAGCCCCGCCGAGCCGAGCGCAACGGACTGGCGGTCTCAATCAAGGATAACCTCCACCACCCGCTTGCCGACCTGTTCGGGCATCCGCACCCTCGTGATCCGATTATGAAGGTCCCGATCCGTGACCGCATAGACCTTTAGGTAGGTATCGGTCAGGCCCACCCAGCGTCCCTGACCGTCACGCGTCTGCCACAGCACCAGGAGGCACCGCCCTGCGAAACGCGCGCGATAGGACCGCGCGAGCCGGCGGCCCAACGCCCGGAGCCTGTTTGACCGCGACTCCTTGACCTTGAGAGGCACCTTGTCCGGCAGGCGGGCCGCCGGGGTGCCCGGTCGCTCGGAAAAAGGAAAGACGTGGAGCCGACTGAACCCCATCGCCTCCACGAACGCCATCGTCGCCTCGAAATCCGCCTCGGTCTCCCCGGGAAACCCCACCATCACGTCGGTCGTCAGGGCCACGTCAGGCGAGACCTTCCGCGCCGCCGCAATCAGGGTGGTCAAGGCCGCCGTATCGATGGGGCGCCCCATCCGTCGTAAGACCGTGTCCGAGCCGGACTGCAAGGGCAGATGCAAGTGCCGGCAGAGACGAGTATCGTCTAGATACGCCAACAGCGCATCGTCGACGTCCCACGGTTCCACGGACGACAGACGGAGTCGAGGCAGGGCCGTCTCCTCCAATAGGGTACCGACCAGGGTCGCTAATCCCCCGACTAGGCTCCGATCCTGACCGTAAGCCCCCAGGCAGACGCCGGTGAGAACGACCTCCTGGGCCCCACCCGCGACCAAGTGCGTCACGGATCGGACGACATCTTGAAGGGGCATACTGCGCGCCGGGCCGCGAAGCTTGCGGGTGATGCAGTACGTGCAGTGTTGGTCGCACCCGAACTGAACCCCCAGGTGCGCGCGCGTATGGCCCCACCGACCGGGCGACCAGGGCACGGGTGACGTCGCTCTCCCAAGGGTCAGAGAAGCCGTCCGGAGTTTATCGCGGTTGGGAATCACCTTGACAACGCCGGGGAGCGCAGCAATCTTTGCCGGATCCTCCATCGCCCAACAACCGGTCACCACGATCTCCGCATCGGGATTGTCGCGGTGGAACCGTCGCACCGCGTGCCGGCTCTTGCGCGAAGCCCGCGCCGTCACCGCGCAGGTATTGAGCACCACCAGGTCAGCCTCAACCGGCGTCTGCACGATCCGGCACCCACCTCCCTCAAAATAACGCGCCATCACCTCCAACTCCGAGGCATTCAACCGGCAGCCCAGGGATTCAAGATAGACGCGCACACCCCTCCTATAAACATAGTATCCGCCTGTAGCATCCGCTCGTAGTATCCGCCTGTAGCATCCGCTCGTAGTAGGCGATTCATCGCCGTCAGCGTACGGCACTGAAGTGCCTACTACAAACCATTTTCATGATCGCTGGTGCGGGAACCAACGTGGAAATCCCTTGAAAAACAATAAGGCGCCTTCTGACATCAGCGCCTCCTTCTCACCCATCAAGCGATCGACCCCATCGTCTCCCAGCCCTCAGGGAGGGGAAACGATAAAATCGTCGAACCACACCGTTGTCCCCCCACGTGCGGACGTCCCCGCCGCCAGCCCGACGTCCCCGCGCTTGAGGGTATCGTCCTCCACCTGCGCGATCTGCTCGCCGTTGGCATAGAGCGTCAGTTCATCCCCTTCACAGGTCGCCAACAGACGGTTGGGAGATCCATCGGTGTAGATAACGGGCGAGCGCAGCATAGCCTGACCGTGCAAAGGCACCAGCGTCTCCTCATCCTCCTGAAGGAAGATCCCGTAGTAGCCGTCGCCACTGATGGCAAAGTAGTAGCTCTGTCCCTTCTTGTAACGGCAGAGAACCCCAAAGTGGTTGTCGATCTCCCCCGAAGACTCCGCCGTCGTCTCGATCTCAACCTGTTCGTACGAGCGCCCCGCCGTCGCCCACACAAACCAGCGCGGCACATCGATCTGAATCAGGTACCGGCCCTGTTGGTAACCCCGCACGTAGGTCTCGTGGGATGCAGCCCCCCAGCCGCTGCCCGGATCCGAAAAATCATCGGTGAAGGATCCCGAAGCTCGGAGGCATCCGACCAATAACAGAGACCCCAAAACGAGTATGAAAAGCCGCGCGCTGTGCCAACCCTTATGTCGTGATCCCATCGCAGTCTCCAATCACCCAGAAAACGTGAAGTTATGATTGTGGGCAGGACGCTCCGTTTGACCACACGTTGCGCTCATTATACCTTAGGGGTACCTTGTGACAAAACCTCATCGTGGCGCCTGATCGCGCCCGGGGCGGTTTCTGCGAAATCGAGTCACAACACCGATGTTTCTGCCACGAAGTCGCCCCCGAGACGGGGGCTGGGAGCAATTTTATATAAGATGCAATTGCCCTGCAATCGCACCTTGCTCTCAGAACGAGATGTGGTAGAATCACGGGTGCTGGTGAGACGCAAGCCCCTGTAGCTCAGATGGATAGAGCACCGGCCTCCGAAGCCGGTGGCCCGCGTTCGAGTCGCGGCAGGGGTATTAGCGGCCCGTCCCAGGACGGGCCGCTTGCTTGTTAACGCCTCACCCTTGCTCGTAATATCGCACAAAGGCCTCGCGCAAACGCTCGATCACGTCCTGCTTATCCGGATCGTGGGCGGCATTCCGCATCTCCAACGGACGTTCCTCAAGATCCAGAAGCTGCTCGCGGTGCTCTCCTTGATCATACAGCGCATACTTGTAACGGTCGGTCACCAACGCACGCCCAAACTCCCCCTCGATCGGCAGAAGGTCACGCTGCGCGTAGGGCGCCTTGCCTTCAGCGAGCGGACGGAAGCTCATCCCCTGAAGCTCCGAGGGCGCGTCAATACCCGCATAGTCACACACCGTCGGGATCAGATCCAACCCGTTACTCACCAGGTGCGTCGCATTGACTCGGCCCGCCGGTGTCGTACCGGGCTGGCTCACAATCAGCGGAACGCAGCACGCCTCCTCGTAAAATGCGGTCTTGTGCTCCATCCGATGCGCACCGTCCATGTCACCGTGGTCGCTGGTAAAGATCACCACAGTGTCCTCCGCCTTGCCGCTCTCCCGCAGCGCGTCCAGCACGCGCCCAATCTGCGCATCAACCCGCTCGGTCAAGCGGCAGTAAGCCCAGCGGTGCATCCGCCACCGCGCCTCGCTCCACTGCGCCCGGGCCGACCGCTTGAAGGGACGCTGCGCCTGCAGCTCCCGGATCGCCTCCGGCTCGTCCTGCTGCGGCTCGAAGTTCTCCGGCAGCGGCGGACAGAGCGTCTCAAAGAAAACCTCTTGACTCACGCCCTCCGGCACTTCCAGCGCTTCGTCCAGTCTCGCCAACTCCGTCTGTCCGCGGGCCAGAATCCGCTTCTGGATATCCGCCTCGGCGAAGTCCCGGATCGCCATATAGCAGATGTCGTGGGGATTGATAAAGGACGCAACGAGGAAAAAGGGACGGTCGCGGTCCTCTCGGATGTAGGACGCGCATGCCTCCGCCAGACCGTCCCGCTGGTCGGCGGTGATCACGTCAAACCCGATATCCTCCGGCGTCATCCTGGGAAGATGAACCTTGCCGCCGTACCCCACGTCGTATCCGGCATCCCGGAGCAGCCAACCCAATCCGGATCGCAGCATAGCGTCCGGGACCCTCTCGACGTGCCGGTGGTCATTGGATCGCACGTCGATGGCGCTTGGCATCCGTCCGGTCATCATACTGAACCGGGAGGGAAGACAGACGGGGTTGGTGCAGTAGGCCCGCTCAAATCGTACGCCCTCCTCGGCGAGGCTGTCCATCGCCGGCGTCTCCAAATAGGGATTGCCGGCGCACGACATCATCGTGGCACTCTGTTGGTCGGTGAAGATATGCAGGATATTGGGACGAGCATCACTTCTTTTGGACATTACGATCTCCTTACTGGGTACAGCGCGATCAGACAACTTCCCTCAAGCATTCTACCAAACATTCTCTCAGACATTCTCTCAAACATTCTCTCAGACATTCCTCCGGGCATCATCTTGCTCCACGGTCCAGGGAGTGTCAATGCGCCCCCACTCACCGGAAACCTCCCGGTAATGCCCCAGCCCATCCTGCTCCAGATAGACAGAGCCCGGTAGAAAGCGGTCGCCCAATCGATTCAACCATGCCTCAAGCTCGTCCTCAAGTCGCGCCTGGACGGGAGCGTAAGCCGGATCAGAACACAGATTATGTCTTTGGTAGGGATCCTCGACGTTGTCGTAGAGGAGCCAGGGTCCCGTGTGGGTTCGCACATACGTGTACCGCGCCGTCCGGACCCCGCGATAGGCGGGCAGTCCCTGGGCGTGGGACATCGCAAAACTGACCGGATAGTTCAGAAATGCGGAAGGCGCGAAATCCCCAACCTCGGCTTCGTCCTCACCACCCTGCATGAGGGACGTATAGTCCTGCCCCTCGACCGAACCGGGAATCGGCAACCCGCAGACGCCCAGCAGGGTAGGCATCAAGTCTGGGGTATTGATAGGCGTGTGGAGCTCTCGACCTTCAGCACCGAACGCGCTGGGGTACCGCACAAGCAAGGGCACAAGAACGGACTCATCCCACGGGACCTGTTTCCGCCGCACGCCCTGACTGCCGTGCATATCCCCATGGTCCGAGGTGAAGACAAAGACCGTCTCATCCACCATGCCCGTCTTCTCCAAGGCATCCAGAAGCATGCCCACCCCATCATCGATGGCGGCAATATGGGCATAGTAGCCTCGAAGAGTCTCAAGCGCTTGCTCCCGTCGATCCTCCGGAACGTTCGGGCGCAGGGAGAGCGGGCGATCCTTGAAAAGGTCCCTGTAGCGCGCCGGCACCTGATCGTAGGGGTTGTGCGGCGTCCCCCAGGAGAGCATCAGGAAGAAGGGATCGTCATCGTCGGCGCGATCCTGAATATACTGACAGGCGTCCCGCGTCTGAGCTAGAGCGTCATATCCCTCCCACATCTTCGGCTCCGGGTCGTCGTCCTCAAAGTAAGGAGAGGCCATATAATCGTGATTGCACTCAAAGGCCTTCCAATAGTCGAATCCCAGACGATCTTCTTCGGGAATGTAGGCACGCCGCCGCCCATAGGCACCGTCAGGACTCCCGTAAAGATGCCACTTTCCAATATACGCCGTCTGGTATCCATGCGCGGCGAAAACTTCGGCGAGCGCCGGCGCTTCGGTCTCTAACGGCACGTCGTTGATGTACACGCCGTGCGTCAGAGGATACTGCCCGGTCATCAGGCTGGCCCGATAAGGACAGCAGACCGGATTCCCCGAAACCGCACTCACAAAATTCACGCTCTGCAAGGCCAATCGATCCAGCGCCGGCGTGCGCACGTCGCGGTTCCCGGCATAGCCGGTCGCCTGCGCGCGCATCTGATCGGCAAAGACAAAAATCACGTTCGGGTGAGGCATACCCCTCCTTCATTCACGTTGACCACACACCCATCCATCGGTCCCTCTCAGAGCATCGGCTTCGGACAGAACGTCAGACAACGCTCGGCGGTCCCCACCGATGGCAGCCCAGCTGTTCATCACCCGCTCGCGCCACTCCTCGTCCGTGGGGATGTAAATGTCTTCCTCACCGGCGATAATATCCCGCATCTCTTGAAGCATCGCGGCGAAGTCCTCATCCGTGTAGCCGTTCATCCAACGCGGATACTGGCGCCAGTTGAAGGGCCAGCCCACCCGCCGCTTGGGCGCCTCGTCGGCATCCGGGAGATCGACAAATCCCGCCGCATCCGCACCGACCTCCAGTCCATACTCCCGCTCGAAAGCCAGACAGGCGTCCCGGAGGCGACCGGCGATATCACGATATCGATCGTCCTCGATCAGATTCTGCTGTTCCCAGGGATCATCATCCAGACTGTAGAGCTCCTCGCGGCCTCCACGGCGGAAGTGGATAAACTTCCAGTCCCCCATCTCTGCCGCGATCCAGCGCCGTTCATTTTCATAGAGGTGCGTGATCACAATACGGTCGGAATCCTCCCAATCCAATGAGAGCAGGCTCTTGCCAATCAAAGGGTGGGCCTCCGGCACCTCGATCCCCGCCGCATCAAGAACTGTAGCTGCGATATCCCAGGTATTGATCGCCGTCGTTGCCTGCACCCCGCCGGGGACACCCGGCCCAGCCATGATAAGGGGGATGTGCGCCGATCCCTCATACGGTACGGTCTTGCTAAAATGGCGGCGGTCGCCCAGCATCTCACCGTGATCGGACATGAAGATAACCAGCATGTTCTCCAAGAGCCCGGTCTCCTCCAAGGTATCGAGAATGCGCCCCACGTGCGTATCAATCAACGTCACGCGGGCGAAGTACCCCTCCTTAAAGCGTCGCACCCAACGCTGCGTCACATCTTTCTCCGGAGGCACGTCGGTCTCCATCTCCTGATCCGGGGCCAACCGGGAGGGCGGCAGCGGCGTGCCGTCCGGCGACACGCCCCCCGCATAGAGATTGAGGTACTTTTCCGGCACGTAAAAGGGCGGGTGAGGGCCAACCCAACTGGCGAAGATAAAGAAGGGCTGATTCCGCTCGCGGCGCAGCAGCTCGTTAGTGCGCGTCGCCACCCACGCCGCGCCATGATGGACCTCCGGCACCCGAGAGATCTGGGGAACGGGATAGAAGATAGGCCGAACCCCATGCTCGCAGCGCACGTCGTAGCCCAGCGCCTGAAGGTACTGAACGTAGGCATCGTTCTCCCAGGTCGAGGGAATCTCCTCCATAAGGTCCATATGGTTATAACCGTGGTGCTCCCGCTCCGGGTAATGATGCATCTTCCCCACGGACATGGTCTGGTATCCTGCCTCGGTGAGCATCCGTGGCAGCGTGGACAGTCCGTAATCCTTGATAGGGGTCTGCTGGTTCTGATAGTAGCCGTGGTAACGGGCACTGGTCCCCGTCAACAGATCGTGACGTGCGGGCATACAAAACGGACTGGACGTGTAAGCCCGCGCAAAGGTCACGCCCTGACGCGAGAGCCGGTCCATATTGGGCGTCACCGCGTGATCGCCCCCTAGCGCTCCTAGCGTATCGAAGCGCTGCTGGTCTGTGTGCATAATAAGAATATTCGGTCGTTGATCAGGCATCATAGCTCCTTAGAATAGTGACTCCACAACTTCGACAGCGTCAAGCTGAAAGCGGTGTAGAAAGCACCCCAAACGTAGAAGTTATTGAGCTTTCAGCCCTAAACGTGCTAAATCGAGAGCGGCATTGCACGCCTCAAAAACCTCGCGCGCTCGCTCAAGACGGGGCTGAGCGGCGGCGTCTCCTCGATCAAAGAGCCAACGCCCCCACGCAGATTCCGTCCTTGCCCATTCAAGGCGATCCTCACCCTCCTCAAAAAGCGTAAGGCTCCTCGCGAATGCCCGTTCCACTTCCTCCACCTGACCCTGGGCCGCATGAACCTGGGCTCGCACGCGGATCGCCTGTCCCGCCACGGAGCGTTGGCCTTTCCGCTGCGCGCCTTCGCTTGCCGCGTCGGCCTCCTCAAGCGCGTGATCGAACGCTCCCAAGGAGCGGTAGGCCTCCGCCCGTGCGACCTGCAAGCGCGGCACAAACTGCGGCGCGCTCTCACGGGCCAGGCTCAAGGCCTCGCCCAGGTAAGTCAACGCGCGCGCGCCCTCCCCGCGCGCCAGTGCCACCTGGGCCAGATCGTGCAGGAATCCGGGGCGGAGACGGCGCGGCCCCCACCGTCGCACGAGGGCCAATCCTTCCGCCAGAGTCTGAGCGGCCTCGGTCAACTGTCCCAGATGCGTCTGGATCTCCCCCAGCGTGCTCATCAACCATCCCTGGCTGTGACGGAGATGCAATCGCTTCGTGAGGCGCAGGCCCTCCTCCGCCCAGGACAAAGCCTGGCGGGCCTCGCCGGCCAACAGGCCGTGATAAGCCAGGTTGTTGAGGGTAATCGCCTCCCACCCCGAGGCCTGCACCCGGGCAAAACACCGCTGGGCCTGCCGGCCGTAGCCAAGAGCGCCTCGAGGATCGCCGGCGTTGACCGTCACGACCCCTAGCCAGAAGGTCGCCTCACCCATCAACCGCCACGCCTCGATCGACTCGGCGAGGTCAAAGGCCTCCTCCAGGTGGCGGCGGATCGTCGAACCCGCACCCAACTGCCCGGAGCGCATCGCATTGGAGACGATAATATGCCCCCTCGCCACCAACTCGAGCTCGGCGTCACCCTCCAGACCTCGTGCCTGATCGAGACCGGCTTGTGCGTGCACCAACGCCTTGTCAAAGACACTCATCTCACGATAGCACTCCGAAGCCCCGTAATGGGCCTCAATCTCGCGCGTGGGTTCCCGAAGCGCCTGCCAACGGATCAAGGCCTGCTCGTAATCGTCCGCTCCCTCATCATATCGCGCCAGTTGGTGCGCGAGATGCCCCATCATCATCAGCACGGGCCCACGTTCACCACCGGGAAGCGCCAGCGCACGACGACAGAACGCCAGCGCCTCGCTGAGCGCATACCGACGCTGAGCGACCTCCGCCGCCCGGACCAACCACCTGAACGCCTCGTCATACGCCCGCCCCCGTTCGTAGTGATGCGCCAACGTGCCGGCGATCGCGTCCAAATCGACCGTCAATTCTCGTAGAGCACCGGCAATCTGACGATGCAGGTGACGACAACGGACCTCGGGGATCATCGCATAGGCAACCTCGGTATACCGGGCGTACGCTAAGGCAAAATCCGGTCGATCGGGACGTCGAGGCTCAACCAGAAGGTGGCGATCGAGAAGCCTATCAATCACGTCGAGAAGCATATCCTCCCCAAGGGTGGAAACGGATGCAAGCAATCCGAAATCAAATGCGCCTCCCGCCACGACGGCTACATCGACAACGTGCCGCATCTCACGTCGCAGACCGCGAAGCCGCTGCGCGATCACCTCAACGACCGTGGGCGCGACGCCAACCGGCTCCCGCTCGGTCGCCGCCCCCCCCCCCTGGTCATCCACGTAAAGCCACCCCTCTTCAAACATATGTTGCAGCGACGCGATAAGAAAGAGAGGGTTACCCTGTGCGGCGGATTCCATCCAGGTGACGATGGGCAGGTCCGGATTGTGACTCAGACGCGTCAGGAGCAGCCTAACGTCCTCGGGTCTCAGAGGATCCAGAACCAACCGAGCGGCCAGCCCCCGGACCCGTAGCTGACGCATCAACCAGCGCAGCGGGTGGTCCGCCGGCGTCTCCTCGGATCGGCAGGTCAGGATCACCGTGCGGATCTCAGCGATGCGCGAAAGCAGGCGGAGCGTCGCCGCATCGGCATGATGCGCATCCTCAATGCAGAGCACCGTTCGTTCAGCGGTCGCTGCATCCACCAGTCGCAGCAGAGCATCCTCCAATCGCTGCTGCGCGTCATCCGCCGGAATCTCCGGCAGGGAGGGGAGCCCCGGTACGTAATCCCCGATATCCGGGAAAATCTCCTGCAATGCCGAGGATTGATCAGGAGACAGCACCCCCACAGACTCGCGAAGCCCATCGCGAAGCATCGAAACCAACGGGCCGTAGGGAAGGACCTCCGGCTCCGTTGACGTCCATACCTGCCTCACCTCGCAGCCCTCGTCCCGAGCGTAGCCCAGAAATTCCTGGACCAGGCGCGACTTCCCAACGCCGGCCGCCCCCTCGACCAAGATAACCCGGGCATCCGGATCCCGCCATCTCGCAACCAACCACGCGTACTCCCGGTCCCGCCCCACCAGCGGCACATCCCCCAGCACATACGGGACCTCGAAGAGCCGCCCCTCGTAGACCGGAGGTGGATAGCGGGAGTGTTCGGAAGCGGACCAGAGCGTCCCCTCCCGAATCTGCATCGCCAGGTGGGTCGTGCTCGCTTGAGGATCGACCTGCAGGTCCTCCTTCAAGACCGCTCGACAGCGCTCGTACAGGCGCAGCGCTCGCACCCGTTCGCCGGCATAGTAAGCATAGAGCATCATCCGGACGTAGACAGCCTCCCGGCACGGATCCGCGCCTAGGACCTGCTGGCAGCGTGCCAGCGCGCGTCGGTAGCGGCCTTGCTTGGCATAGCACTCCGCAAGTCCCATTAACGCCGTGAGAAATCGCTCCCTGAGACGCTCCCGCTCCCCCATGGTCCAGTCAGCATACCGATCCTCCTCGAGGTAGTCGCCGCGATAGAGGGATCGGGCCGACTCATAGGCCCGTATCGCGGCCTCCCAATCTCCAGCCCCTTGGTGCTCCTCACCCTGTTTGACATGGGCCTCGAACGCAACCACGTCCAGCCAACACATGGACCGAGGATCCCAGACGTAGCCGCCACCCTCGCTCACGATAAACGCCGCCGCGTCCTCAGCGTCGAGCAGGCGACGCACTTGGCTCATACGGACGTAGAGCCGCGATCGGGTCTGATCCGGAGGTTCACCGGGCCACAGAAGTTCGAGCAACTGCTCCGTCATCACGGGATGGCCCCGGTGCGTGAGAAGTAACTTGAGGAGGGTGCGGTTCTGTTGACCCCGCCAATCCTGCTTCACAAGGCGGCGGTCGCCCTGGTAAACGTCAAATGCGCCGAAGAGATAGATCTTCAATGAGGCCATGGCATACCCATTGTAGTTGCCCCTCAGACCCAGTCAAACGCCCTGGACCGCACCGATCAGAGGGGGACGTTCCCTACGCTGCCAAGCAAAAAGAGAGAACCGGTCTCCCAGTTCCCCCCAAATGTCATCCACATAGATATCAGCGGGTATCGACCTCGATCCCATGCTCCCGCGCGAGGGCAACCCAGCCCGCCATCGCCTGCTTGTCCGGGGCTTTGAGATCCTCAGCCTTGTAGGCCAAATCCAGGCTGCGAAACTTGTCCGAGGCCAACCGGTGAAAGGGCAGAAGCTCCAATCGCGGCCGCCCGCCCTCGGAACCGGCCTCTGCGCGGATCTCTTCCAGCTCGTGAACGTAGGCCGCGATGGCCTCGATCGCCGCATCCGACGCGTTGACCGTCGGGATCACCGGCGTCCGCAGGATCACAGGTTTGTCGGTCTGCATCAGTCGGCGGTGGTTCGCGATAATCCGATCGTTGCTCACCCCGGTCACCTCGCGGTGGATCTCGGGATCCATATGTTTGATATCCGTCATCACCAGATCCGTCACCGTCAGGAGCCGCGCCAGATCCTCCCAACGGCAGTGGGCATTCGTCTCAATCGCGGTATGAATCCCGGCTTCCTTGCTGCGCGCGAGGATCGCATAAGCAAAGTCCATCTGCAGCGTGGGCTCCCCACCGGAGAGCGTGACCCCGCCGTCCGAACTCTCGTAGAAGGCCCGGTCGGCGAGCACCTCCGCCATCACGTCGTCCACGGAGACCTGATCTCCGACCAACACCAATGCACCCGCGTAACAGACGTCGGCACAGGCACCGCATCCCTCACATCGCGCCCGGATGAACTGCTTCCCCTCCTCCGTAACCACGTGCGCGTCGTTGGGACAGACCTCCAGACACGCCTCACAACCGATGCACTTCTGGGGGAAGAGCTGCAGCTCCGGTTTGAGATGCCACGTCTCGGGATTGTGGCACCAGTAACATCGCAGGTTGCACCCCTTCATAAACACTGTCGTCCGGATCCCCGGACCGTCGTGGATGGAGAAACGCTGAATGTTGGTGACAATACCACGCACCGCTTCAGCCTGCTTGCTAACAATATGTGCCGTATCACTCTTTATCGCTTCACTCATCGCATCCAATCCGGTGTTGTAAAATGTTGACGTTTCAGTCGTAGGGTCGAAGACGACGATCAGTCGAACCGAGCCCGTCTTCGAGCCAAAATCGTATGGATCATACACACAATTCCGACGCCAAGCTCTACACCAAAGAACAGAAAACGCTGCCAGCCCCCGCCGGACGTCCACTGCTGGGCGAGGAGAATACCGTGAAAGAGCGCGAGTACCAGCAACTCGATCCCCAATACCAGGGTCACTTTCCGATATACGCCGGGCTCGCTACCGATCTTCTGAAAGTATGCGCCGATAGCCGCGATGAAAAACAGACCGACGGCCGATCCGATAAGCGCGTAGAACTTGTCGAAAACCTCTAACTGTCTGGCCCGCCAGACGGATTCGCCCACGTAAAAGGTCTCAAAGATATTGAGGATCGCATTCCGCGCCACGATAAAGAGCCAGACGATAAGCACAGCAATTACGATCCATCCCACAAATGCGACCACCGGACCTAGCTTTTGTTGGTTATTCAAGCTTCCTCCAACCTTTCCAAAATAGCCTCAGGCGTCCTCACCCCCTAACCGTATCACGGAAGTAAGAGATGACCAGAGGAAATGAGAGACTTACCACCAGCATCCCCCGCCCGTAACGGGCGGGGGATGCTTGAAGCCAATCGCGAGAGCGCCGAGGAGTTTACGACACGGGCGTCGACGAGAAGATCCGTTCGCTTAACTGCCAGACCAGCGGCAGCGGCTTGAGCCGATTGCCGATGGCTTGAACCAGGCCAACCGCCCAGATCACAGCGGCGGCAATCCACGTCAAAATCACGAGCCCGAAAAGCGACACCGAGACCATTGGGCCGGCTACGGGAATCCACGAGATGGGATAAGCGACGACGGCCCAAAGGACCGGCATCGCCACCACCATCAAGGCCAACGCCAGCATCTGCCGGGCGTGGTAGATCAGGAAGTAGTTATCACGCTTGGTAAAAAACAGCAGGTAGATAGGGCCCAGAATTGGGATCACGTAAGCGAGGATCGCGAGTCGGTTCTTGCTGGCGTCGTTCATGATCTTACCCCTGTTCCTTTCAGATCGAGTGTATCAGCGAAGTGACAGGCGGCGAAGTGATCGGGCTCGACCTCCCGGAGTTTCGGCACCTCTTGACGACAGATGGATTCCGCATAGGAGCAGCGCGGGTGGAAGACACAGCCGCTGGGAGGATTAGCGGGACTGGGCACGTCCCCCTCCAGGATGATGCGCTCCATTCGGATGTCCGGGTCGGCGGGTGGAACCGCCGAAATGAGCGCCTCTCCGTAGGGGTGCAGCGGGTTCCGGAGCAGATCCTCCGTCTCCGCCATCTCCACCAGCTTGCCCACGTACATCACCGCGATGCGGTCGGAGATATGCTCGACGACCGAGAGGTCGTGTGCGATAAACAGCAAAGTCAGCCCGAGCTGTTCCTGAAGGCTGTCAATCAGATTGAGAACCTGAGCCTGGACCGAGACGTCCAGCGCCGAGACCGGCTCATCGGCGATGATCAGTCGAGGGCTGAGCGAGAGCGTCCGGGCCAGGCCGATGCGCTGCCGCTGCCCACCGGAGAACTCGTGGGGATACCGGCGCATATACTCCGGGTCGAGGCCGACCTGCGCCATCAACTCGGCAACTCGATCCTCAACTTCGTCTCCCTTTGCGACTTTATGAATAATCAGCGGCTCACCGATGATGTCTTTCACGGTCATCCGTGGGTTGAGCGAGCTGTATGGATCCTGAAAGATCATGCGCATCTCCTGACGGAGCGGCTTGATCTCCTTCTGTGGCATTTGGGATATCTCCACCTCTTCACCGTTAGCCTTATGGAACCAGATTTTGCCTCCGGTGGTATCGTACAGGCGCAGAATAGTCCGGCCCGCCGTCGTCTTTCCGCAGCCGCTCTCTCCTACCAGGCCGAGCACCTCATTCTCCCGGAGGGTGAAATCCACGCCGTCGACGGCTTTGACGTGGCCGACCACGCGCTGAAAGAATCCCCGATGGATGGGAAAGTACTTCTTTAGATCTTCGACTCTAAGAATGATATTTTCGTTGGTATTCATACTCTTCTCATCGATTGGTTTACGTTTCATCGATCGTCGTCCCCTCCCCGTTACGGATCATCAAGATCCTATAGCCCCCGACTAGCGGCTCAACAGGATCTCGTCCGACGCCATCGTGATATCCGGATCGTCCCAGCCCTTCAGGTCCGCCAGTTCTTGAAACGATCGCCGGAAGAGGAGCTGAGCAGTCACGGTCACGTCACCCTCAGTCGGGGCCTCGAACACATAGCGGGTCTCCGCCGTCTCGTAAGCGGCGATGCGGTTATCGGAGACGAGGGTCACGTCTCGCCAGTAGGCTGCACTGGGTACCTCACCCGACCACTCATCGCGGAGCACCTTGGCATAGGCCTCGCCCGGCTGTCCCGCATAGTTCCCGGTCCATTCGGGCAGAATCGGACCATCCGCCAAGGATAGTGGATTGCCCTGATCATCCACGGCCTGCACGACCAGAATCAGATGGCGCTGGGGTGCACCGGTGGGCACGTGGTGCCCGGTGTTGTCATTGTAGATGTCAACGTTTGCGACCACCCGCCCGTTTTCGACGGCGGCCGTCGTCGTCATCGTAACACTCTCTTGAAGGAACTCGACGTCCGTCACCCCTAACATATCGTGGTTGGTGATCTCGTGAGGATCCCGTATCAATCCACCCTTCTCCGGATGGACGAAGTAAGGATTCTCCCCGGTCGGCGGCATGTGGCACTCCTGACAGGTCTCACCGGTCTTGGGATCGCTGTACGGACTGTTCAGCCACTCCCCGAAGGAATTATAGATCACCACGCCGCCGGCGACCTCACCCGGTGCCACGACGCCACTGAAGACACCGTAGTGACAAGGCGCACAGTACTCGCTCTCCTCAAGCAGCGGAAGCTTGGTCACCCGGCGGATATCGTCGTCAAAGGTGCCGAAGAAGAGCTGCTCCCCCTCCTCGGGCCGAAGAAGCCGCATCGACATAATGCCCGGTCGATCCGGATAGGGAAGACCGGTCTCCGAACTTATAATGACGTCGCCGATCTTGTGACAGAAATCGCATCCGATCCCATCGAGCGCATTAGGATCCACCATGCCTGTCGCCGGAACGGAGGCTTCCAGCTCATCAGATCGTGAAGCCGTCAGGCCCATGTGGCATCCGGACCAGGCACAGGTATCATCGGGGTCGCGGTTATCGGCAAGGGGAGTATGACACGCGGCACAGTTCCAATCCCGCTCGGGATAGTCGGTCTTCACGCCCGGCCCGTAGTACTCATCAGGATCGGGCGGAACAATTTGACCGTCCCCGCCAAACCTTGTCATCGGGCTCTGATTGCCGTGAACGTCCGTTCCCTCGTACATGGAGATGAACCGGGGGTTCACCGCCGATTGACCGTGCGCATCGGCTTTCCACTCCTCGTAGGAGGGATGGCACGGCGCGCAGCTCGCAGACCCTTGCACCCCATCGAATTCAAACCATTCGTAATCCAGATTATCCGTCTGGTAGTGAGGTTTCACCGTGATCGTGATCGGCACCAATCCGGGCATCCCCTCACTGTGGCCGATATAGTAGTCCTCGGCCCACGCGGTCACGATCACCGGCTCAGTCATCGGCAGGTCCTTCAGGACGAACGATCCGTCCTCTGCGGAGGCCGTCTCGTAATCCGTGAGTTGCACGCGCACGGTGGCATCGGCGACCGGCCCTCCGGCATCCTGAACCACTCCCCGGATGACACCCTCGGGCAGCACCGGTTCGGGCGGGGGCGTCGGCGACTCCGTCGCCTCAACCTCACCCTCTGTTTCTGATATCTCCCCTGGTGACGTCTCTGTGTCAGAAGACGTAGCGTCAGAAGACGTAGCGTCAGAAGACGTAGCGTCAGAAGATCCTATCTCAGTCTCAGGGGTCCACGTAGGTTCGGGGCGTTCAGTCGGCGCCTGCGTGGGCCGGGACGTCGCCGTCTTGGGTGCCGGGGACGGTGTTGCGACAGATTCGGCCCGCATCGCGGAAACACATCCGATGACGACCAACGCGAAGACGAAAACGAGACCGGGAATCCAACGTTTATTCACAGGGCCCCCTCGTGTGGCCTATCGAACGACCGCATAGGGATCGGCCGCATCGCGCAGTCCATCGCCCAGGAAGTTAAAGCCGAGGACGGCCACGATAATAAAGACCACCGGTGCCATAATCCAGGGATGACCTCCGAGCGTCTGCAGGTTCTGCGCGTCGTGCATCAACAGGCCCCAACTCGTCCACGGCTCCTGAATGCCGATCCCCAGGAAGCTCAAAAAGGCCTCGGCCATAATGATCGAAGGAATCGACATGGTCAACACGACGATAATGTGGCTGAGGGAATTGGGATAGAGGTGCACGAAGATAATCCGTGCATCCGAGGCGCCCATCTCCTTGGCGGCCAGGATGAAGTCCGTCTCCCGGAACGACATCACCTTCCCCCGCACCTCACGGGCCAGGACCGTCCACGAGAGAAGCGCGAAGATAATGGACATCATGATGAAGATGGAGAGTGAGTTCCAGGTCGGCGGAATAACCGCCGAGAGCGCCATCCAGAGGGGAAGCTGGGGAAAGCTTCGGACCATCTCGATAAACCGCTGGAGTCCGGCGTCGATCCAACCGCCGTAATATCCAGAAACCACCCCGAGGACAGAGCCGACCGAGATGCTGATCAGCGTCCCAAAGAGGCTCATCGAGAGGGAGATGCGGCCGGCGCGGCACGCCCGGCCCCAGAGATCGCGACCGAACTTGTCCGTTCCTAACAGATAGACCGTGCCCCCTTCCTCTACGTCGTAGAGGTGGAGGTCCATGGGAATCAGACCCAAAAATTTGTACTCCCAACTGCGGACGAAGAATTTGAGATGGTACCGCTGGCTCGTGTCCTCGCTCCACATCGGTTCGAAGGTTGTGGGATCCAGTTCGATCACCTGGAGGTACGTGAAGGGGCGGAGGTGAAAGCGACCAGACTTATCGATGAAGCGAACGCGCTGAGGCGGGGTGAAGCTTGCAGCCATATTGAGCTTCATCGGGTCGGTGGGGCTAAAGAACTCGGCAAAGACTGCAAGCACGACCAGTATCAGCACCAGCAGGCCACCGATGATCGCGGGCCTGCTCTTCTTAAATTTCCGCCACACCAGCTCGAAATAACCCTCTCGCTGTTCCTTGCGCAGTGTGGCAACATCGTCATGGACTTGGTGACTCTGGCTCATAGGGGTTCTCCTGATCCTACGGTATCCGAACGACTTTCTCTCAGTGCTACGTGTACCGAATGCGCGGGTCGAGGACGGCCAAGAGGACGTCCGCCAGCAGGTTGCCGACGACCAGCAGTACGCCATACATCAGCAGGATACTGCCGGTGACGTAGATATCCTGAAAGACCAACGAGTCATAGAACATGGGACTGATGGTGGGAATGCTCATCACGATGGCCGCCTGCAACTCTCCCTGAACCATATAAGGTAGCACCATCCCCTGGTACATAACAATCGGATGTAGGGCATTGGGCACGGCGTGTTTGAAGGTGACCCTTGACTCTCTGAGGCCCTTCGCCCGGGCCGTGGTGACGTACTGAGAGTTGAGCACGTCGAGCAGGTTACCGCGCATCACGCGCATATTCCGCGCGACGCCACCCAGGCCGGCGGTCAGCACGACCGGCCAGATGTGCTTGATAAAATCCCAGAGCTTGGCCAGCGACCAGGGGGCCAAAGCATATTGGGGAGAGTAAAAGGAGCTTACGTGCTGTTGATTGAAGGTAAAAACGAGCAAATAAATGATAACCAGGGCAATCCAGAAGCGGGGCAGGGACGTGAACAGAAAGGCAAAAAACGCCGCAATGTTATCACTCAGGCTGTACTGTCTTGGCGCCACGAAGATACCGACCGTGACCCCCACGACCGTTGACGTTGCGTGCGCCAGGAAAGCCAGCAGCAGGGTTCTGGGCAGTCGCTCCGCGATCAACTCACCGACATCCTTCGCATAGGCCATCGAGTAGCCAAAACTACCTTCAGTCACAATGCCTTTGATCCAGTTGAAGTACTGCAGAGGAAGCGGATCGTTCAGCCCGTATCGTTCCCGATACAGATCCGCGGCTTCTTCAGCCTCGGTCGCAGACATGCCCGCCTGGTTGATCAGCCGCTGCTTATAGGTCTGAGCAAAATCGCCCGGCGGTAGCTGAATCACCACAAACGAGACGACACTGATCATAATGAGGACAAAAGTCGCCATTACGAGTCTACGTAGAATATAGTTGATCATTCACTAACTCCTCAATGCTTACACCTGGGTTACAAGAGAGGGGGAGGAAAAAGCCCCACTCTAAGCAGCAGGACTTTCTCCTCGCCCCTGGATCACGACATTAGCGGTCGTTATTCACCATATTGTGGAATCTCGTTGGGCCGGATGTTCTGCAACTGATTTTCCGGCGCCACCCAGACCTGCTCGGGCATCACGTTACCCCACGTCCAGTGGTAGAGGAAGGTGGGGCTCCCGGAGGGGATGTTGTTGAAGCGCTCGGCCAGAGCCAGGCCATAGCGCCCAACCACAATACCGACGTCGTAGACGTTCTCGGTGTAGATGCGGTTGTATTCGAACATCAGCTCGTTGCGCTTCTGGGAGTCCGGTTCGAGGATGAACTCGTTGACGATATCCACCAGCTCCTGCTCGAACGGCTGCAGTTCGCGGGGCTGGTCACCCTCGCGGTGCCAACCCGGGTTCTCTTTGGTGATCGGCGCCAGCTCCGCAGCTCGTGTAAAGGGCACGGCATAGGCCTGGCCGCCCCGATCGATGTGCCACTCCCACGTGCCGGCCTCGACGTTATCGGCCGCGACGGTAGGCTTGACCGGTCGGTAATTGACCTGGATCCCGATGTCGGCCATCAGAGGCACGATCGCCTGGGAGATATTGCCGGCGGCTCCCTGATCCTCATTGGCCATCAGCGTGACGACCAGATCCTCGCCGTCCAGCGGGCCATCGGTCCAGTTCATGATACCGTTGCCATCGGTGTCCTCAAAACCCAGGTCGGCCAACAGCGTGCGGGAAGCGTCCGGGCTGTAAGGATAGTAGACTACGGACTCCCGATCGAACTCAGAAGCACCCGGGTAGAGCCCACCGGGCCAGGCGCGCAGGAAGGGACCACGGACGACGGCCTGGGCCACACCACCCCGGTCGATGCCCTGGCTGACCGCGCGGCGGAAGTTCACGTTGCGGAAGAGCTCGCGCAGAGCCTCGTCACGCTCGGTCTCGACGCCCAGGTTCGCCGACTGATTGATGTGCAGGGAGAAGGACAGGAGCTCGGGGCCCCACTCGACGTAGAAGTGCGCGTCCTCTTCCTCGGCGCGTCGCAGGGTCTCGATGAAGGTGCTCGGGTTCTCGAGGTTGGAGTGGTCGCCACTGCCTGCCAGCGTGCTCAGGGTGCGGCCGACGCCACTCGACCCCTTCTCAAAGGTGACCTCGTCGAGGTAGGGCAGCTGGTTGCCATCCTCATCGACCTTCCAGTAGTAGGGGTTACGCCGCAGGACCATCAGCTCATCGGTCCGATACTCGACGGCGACCCACGGACCCATCGTCACCGGCGCGGGTTCGAGCTCATCCGCCGGCCAGGCCTTCTCGAAGGCGACGTAGTCATTGTCGGAGTTCTCAGGGTGGAGCGGCGCCCAGATATGCTCGGGCCAGACCGCGAAGCTGTACTCATCCATATCAAAGAGCTTCTGAACGGGGAACGCGACGGGGAAGGTCCATTTGATGGTGTACGCATCGACCTTCTCCAGCACGATGTCCTCACCGTTAATCTGCCACGAGGTCCGTGAGGTGCTCGAGTTGACGTTCGGATCGAGAATCTGATACTCCCACGTATACATCACGTCATCCGCATCGAAGGGCTCGCCATCAGACCACTTGGCACCCTCGATCAGATTCATCGTCAGTTCCATGCCATCCTCGGACCATTCCCAGCTCTTGGCCAGGTTGGGCAGCGGCTCGACGGCATCGGAGCGACGGAAGATCGGACCCGAGACGACCAACGCTTCCTCATAGATGATGTTGATGCCGAACCAGCCCTGCGTCTGCCCTGCGCCCAGGTTCCAACCCTCGGTCGGGCAGGCCGAGAAGTCGCGCCACATCCCGCCGTAGGTTCCGATGCCGTCCTCAAGTCCGGAGGCAAGGAGCACCTGCGGCTCATTAGGAAGCCGCTCCTCCACCGGAGGAAGCGTCCCATTGGCGACCAACCCGTCCATCCAGCTCGGTTGACTGTACGAATCCAGCGCCTCGTACGTCATCATCTCGTCGAGCGGGATCCGCTTAACCTGTCCTCCCTCACCCATCGCGGACATCGGAACCGCCTCGGGATAAGGAATGGCGCCCTGAACATCGACAAGCTTTTCAACCTCAACCTCTTTCTCAACCTCGACCTCGACAGTCTTCTCCACGACCTTCTCAACCTCGACGGTCTTCTCCACGACCTTCTCCACCTCGACGGTCTCAATGATCGTCTCGGGGGTGGGCGTAGCGCAGCTGGTCGTGATGAACGACAGCAGCAAGAGAAGAGAAGCTAAGCTAAACCACACATGTTTCGATTTCATCGACTCCTCCTGAAAGGTTTATGCATAAACACAACACACGCGACCAACGTCCTCCTCAATACCTCGATAGACACCTCCTTACGCTCAGACCATGGATTCCCACATTTGCAGATTCAACGGATAGACAAGGTGCTGACAGTCACCCTGGAAGGGTGATTGATCAAGCCAATCGCGAAGGCGTGTATCTGACTAGCCGTCCTCAATCATAGAGCCAACAGGCGACCCAATGCCCAGGTTCGACCTCTTGATAGATGGGCTCCTTTTGGAAACAGACGTCCATCGACTCGGGGCATCGTGGGGCAAACGGACAGCCCACAATCTCGTCGGTGGGCGTGGGCACCATCCCTTTGATAGGCACGAGGACCTTTTCGCCCTTGCGGCCGAAGACGGGAACCGACTCGAGAAGTCCCTCCGTATAGGGATGGAACGGATTGTGGAAAACCGTCCGCACGTCGGAGTATTCCACAATCTTACCGAGATACATCACCGCCACATAGTCCACCGTCTGCGAGACGACACCCAAGTTATGGGTGATCAAGATAATGGACGAACCGAATTCGTCCTGCAGTTCACGCATCAGATCCAGAATCTGCGCCTGTACCGTGACGTCCAGCGCGGTGGTGGGCTCGTCCGCAAGCAAGACCGCTGGGTTGCACGAGAGCGCCATCGCGATCATCACCCGCTGGCGCATACCGCCGCTCAGTTGGTGGGGATACTCGTGCATCCGCTGCTCGGGGTCGGCGATGCGAACCCGACGCAGCATCTCCAACGCGCGAGCGTCCGCTTCATGATGCCCAACGTCCTGATGAAGACGTACCGACTCGGCGATCTGTTCCCCAACCGTGTAGAGCGGGTTGAGGGACGTCATCGGCTCTTGAAAGATCATCGCAATCTGGTCGCCCCGAATCTGGCGCATCTTGGATCCCCGAGCGTCCAACGCGGCGAGGTTAAGCGGATCGTCACCGTCATTCTCGTAGAAGAGGATATCGCCGTCTACAATCCGTCCCGGTGGGGACTTGATCAGCCGCATAATGGAGAGGGCCGTGACGCTTTTGCCGCATCCACTCTCGCCAACGATCCCCAGGGTCTCATTCCGCCCGATCGAAAGGTTGACGCCGTCCACGGCGCGCACAGCGCCACTCTCCAGGAAAAAATAAGTCTTGAGATTTTTAAGCTCCAAAATCCTATCGGATTTCGTCTGTTTGATACCTTCGGTCATGATGATGTCCTTTGATTTCGTTAAGTGCCAGATAGAAGATGAAATACGCGAATACCGATGATTCCTGCGATGAATCAAACCACAAAGATGGGAAGGAGCCATCACGTGCAGAACCCTCAGACTCCTGATCTAATGATATACCGTTACCTCAATCTGTCAAATCGATTTTCTCTCATTGCTATCTTTTTAACATACATTGCAGTGGCCTGGCTTCAGATCCTTGAGGGCCCACATCTTGCACGTCACATGACCGGTTTCGAACGCGTTTGACAGGTTTGAGTTATGATCTTAGCATAGGTAGCAGAGGCCGCAAATGAGAACACTCATCATGCTCAAACAGTAGACACGCAGGCATCTGGATTTTCCGAAGGAGGAAAGAGACGTATGAAAATCACCGGCATTCGCATCCATCACGTCGAATGGGAACGGGGACCGTATCATTGGCGCGACGAGATTATGCCCTCAGGCTCGACCGCACACACCGCCCTGCTGCGCATCCTGACCGACGAGGGCATCGAGGGGCTCTCGCCCTACCGGGCCGGGGCTAACGTTGAGGAGATCAAGTATCAGCTCGTCGGGGAAGACCCGCTCAATCGCGAGCGCATCTGGCAGAAGTTCTGGCGCAATCTGCGCACCTCCCAACTGGGCCTGGCTGTCGGCCCGGTCGACTGCGCGCTGTGGGACCTGGCCGGCAAGGTCAGTGAGACGCCCGTCTACCAACTGCTGGGCGGCATGCGGGACCGCATCCCCGCGTACGCCAGTACCGTGACCCTCGACAGCCTGGAGGAATACATGGACCTGGCCGAAACCTGCCTGGCGCAGGGCTATAAGGCCATCAAACTCCACGCCTGGGGCCGATTGGAGGAGGACGCGGCACTCTGCCGCGAACTTCGCAACCTGGTCGGCGATGAGATCGCCCTGATGTACGACGCGTCCAGTATGTTCAATCAGTTCGAGGACGCCGTCTGGTTCGGCCGCCGGCTTGAGGAGCAGGACTTCTATTGGTACGAGGAGCCGATGGATCACTTCAATATGACCGCTCTTGCCCGTCTGGCCGATACGTTGGATATCCCTCTCGCCATCGCCGAAGCGACCCACGGCGGTCCGTGGGATGCCCTGGCCCAGATCCGGGCCGGCGCGGGTGACATCATCCTGACCGGTCCCCTTGACGCGTACAAGGGCGGCCTGACCGGTGTGCTGAAGACGGCGCACATCTGCGAGGGCTACGGAATGATGTGTGCCATCCACGGCGGAGCCATCCCCCACCTCCACGCCGCGTGCGCCATCTACAATACCAAATACTTCGAACGGCTCGTCCCGGCGAGCTATTACAGCCCGCCTGGGATCCGGGATGCCTCCACCGAGATCGACGCCGACGGGTACGCCCAACCCTGGGATCAACCGGGCTTGGGCATTGAGGTGGACTGGGATTGGGTTGACGCCCATACGACCGCCGTCGAGTCGTAATCCGATAGGGAGGCATAGGCCAATGCGAGACGCAGTCTTTATCTCATCGCCGGCCCTGTGGACGCGCGGATTTGGCGGCAAACATCCGCTCAAACCCGAGCGTCTGGCCCGCACGGTGGCGCTTCTGGAGGGCTACCGGGCGTTTGACGCGCCTAACGTCACCCGCATCGAGTCGCGGATGGCGATCGAGGCGGAGCTGGCGCTTTTCCACGCCCAGGATTACCTCGAGGTCGTACGCGCGCTGAGCGAGGGCCAAGCGTCCGGGATCCCGGCAGCCCGCTACGGATTTGGGCCGGGGGACAACCCCGTCTTCAGCGGCATGTATGAAGCGTCGGCGCTCAAGACCGGCGGCGGCATCCAGGGCGCCGAGTTGTTGATGGACCGCGCCTGCGACGTGGCGTTCAACTACAGCGGGGGCCTGCACCACGCTCACCCGGCCCGCGCCTCCGGGTTCTGCATCTTCAATGACATCGCCGTCGCCATCCGGTGGCTGGTACAACGTGGGGCTCGTGTGGCCTACGTCGACGTCGACGCCCATCACGGGGACGGGGTCCAGGCCGCCTTCAGCGAAACCGATCGCGTCCTTACCATCTCCCTGCATCAGGATGGGCGCACCCTCTTCCCGGG
The DNA here is from genome assembly GCA_034437735.1 of Anaerolineae bacterium. Taxonomy (GTDB): domain Bacteria; phylum Chloroflexota; class Anaerolineae; order B4-G1; family SLSP01; genus PWVB01. The sequence goes on along the minus strand of DAOTTS010000099.1, from coordinate 1,044 downwards.
GTCAGGGTTCGTGGACGAGACGGGACGCGGCGCCGGCGAGGGCACCAGTGTCAACATCCCGCTGCCCCCTCACACCGGGGACGCGACCTACCTCTGGGCCTTCCGGCAGGTGGTGCCGCCCCTGATCCACCGCTTCGAGCCGGACGTCCTGGTCAGCCAGCTCGGCGTCGACACCCACGTCCGCGATCCCCTGACCCACCTGGCCCTCACCACCGAGGGCCACAAGGCCCTGTTCAAGGAACTGGCGGAACTGACGCCCGGTCGATGGCTGGCCTGCGGGGGCGGCGGCTACAACCTGGACGTCGTCCCCCGCTCCTGGACGCTGGCCTTCGGCGTGATGTCGGAGCAGACCTTTCCCGACGCACTGCCCGCGTCATACCGGGCCCAGTACGGCGGGCGCTGGCTGCACGACCGCGAGGGTCCATCACTGCCGGAGGCGGTCCAAGCGCGCGTTCGCAGCCGCGTGGAGGAGACGGTGGCCGCGGTCAAGGCGCAGCACGGACTGTAACCGCGCGTACACCCGGAGCCATGAAAAAAACCCCTCCTGTGACGTTCACGGAGGGGTTAGTTTATGGTATGTGACCCGCACAGGACTCGAACCTGTAACCAAGGGTTTAAGAGACCCCTGCTCTCCCAATTGAGCTAGCGGGCCATGTGGCCAAACGCTACGGTCAGAAATATACCATGGTCTCCTATTTTGACAAGTGAAATCCAGCGAAAGAAGGCTCAACAAGGCCGATGAGAACGCTTCCTTTGCCGAGTTTTTCTTACGTTAATTATACCTTGGCCCTAGTCCTTGATTCCGGCCCTCTCACATCTATGCCGGTGCCATCATTTTCATAAGCGTGCCTACATCCTCTGGAAATGTCTAGCCACGGTCTTAATCCAACTATTAGATTCGTGACTGTTCAAAATCCGGGAGGGGATATATACTAGCGGCAGGAGGTGCCCAATGCGTCTAAAAGTCCGCGTGCCCAAAGTCGACCCCGATGTCTATGAAATGCCGGAAACGTGCCCGTACGGATGTGGGAGTGAACATTTTCG
>DAOTTS010000098.1:0-36301 GCA_034437735.1 Anaerolineae bacterium | reverse complement strand
TTTGTCGCCTCCTGGGTTCTGTAATGAGATACTTCAGGATACCACAAGCTCGCTTTTATGTTTACTCAGGTGTACTATGTTTGGTTACCAGAATTTCGATCTACTGAGTATAGATATAACGATGAAATTGAGGGCATAAATGAGACACATTGGGACAAAACAAACCTTCGTCAGGTCGTGAGAGAGATCTTTCAAAAATGGTCCCAGGAATTGTTAAAAGTCACAAATAGTAGCGAGCAAGTACAAGCTTCCGCACAAGTTAGACAACTGACTGAGAGTCGTAGTGCAGTCAAAGTCTATGAACTAGCATTTTTTAGTAATCTTATCACCAAAGACCCATTAGCTAAGTTCGTTATCAGAGCGCATTCTGACGTAGAAACAAATAATGGTGCGGAACGAGAGCACGAGATAGTTCGTCACATATCTCAGGGCACCCACCTGGACTATTTCTCAGGCAAGCTTTATAGCCCTCTTGATTCCGTAGATAATGTCGTGGTTTATCGTCACGCTGAGGACGAACTAGGAGAAACGGCACAGACACTTCGCGACAGCATCATTCAGATTCTTGAAAAACCCGAAACGGAAGAGGTAAAAACGTTTGCACAAGCGCTTTCGGATTTGATGAAAGCAGTTATAAGTTCATATAGCGATCTCGGAGAAGTAACACTCTGGGACCGAGATCGTTTCATTGCATATGTAAAAGAACGCCTTATGCCCGATTTGGTGATTGATGCATACGATCGGGATGTTGAAGTAGGAGCGAAATCATTGATCATATTTACGAGAGATGGGGATCGACCTGGTAATAGAATCAACAATGGAAAATTAGTTAATATAGTAAAGTTTCTGGAAGAAGATAGAGTACCAAGTGATTGGTTTCAGGTCGGTGTTTTACGTGACGAGGTGCAGATCGAAAGAAGTGGATATTTGCGTTTAAGATCGGGCAAAACCAGATTATGGATTCGACTCAAAGAGAATTTTATCGGGAAGTTGAACTGGTCTAGGCACCAAGATAGTTATATATCTTTCAAAGGAGAAAATGAGACTATTTTTCTTGGCGAAGATTGGGTTCAAAAATCAGGTTATACTGGAGATGCTACACTTTCCGCAAAAAGTCTGGAATTAATTTGTAAGGATTATCTGAATTCTGAAGTGCGCCTTAGAACTTGCCATAATGATCTACACAGCAGAAATGTACTTTGTGCTCCAGGACGAATGAAAGTGGTAGATCTCGGGAGTTTGGATCGAGATCTTCTTGCAGTAGAACAGGCTCGGCTTGAAACCTCGATTTGGGATGAAATAGGTAAAAGGTACGATCTTGAAAATGTCGAGGTCTCACAGATACTCAAAAACCTTCAAGGTGAAGCTCAAGCAGAACAAGATGACCTTTCGGAGCGAGCAGCAGCATTAGAAGTAATTCTTCAATCTTTGCGGGAGGGTGCTAATGCAGGTAGAGGAGATATATCCGTACCAGAAAAGGAAATAGTTTTAGCATACGTGATACAAGTGCTTGTGCATCAGAGATATTCTGTTGAGAAATCCTATAAGGCTACAAGTGTATTCAATGAATTGTCACAATATTGGTTAGCAAAGCTTCAACAGCTAGTCGTTGATGATCCCCCAATAGCAGATAAAGAAACCAATGTTGAAGACGTGGCTACAGAGAAAGAGGTTTTTCGCCAGACAGAAGACTCTAAACCGACACTATATGCGCTTTGGGAAAAGGCGCTTCAACCTTCTAGCTCGGCGTACTTTGAAGCACAGGCCGAATCCCTTTTGATGGCGATTGTAAGGAGAAATCGCACTCTGATGAATTCACCTCTTACAGGATTACAACAAGAGATCTTCGAGAGGTGCTTGGTCAATAACCCATTTCATTCTGAACAGCATGTAATTCTTGCTGCTCCAACCTCATCAGGTAAGTCAACTGTGGCAGAGATGTTCCTAGTGGGACCACCTCTGCTCAATACAGATCGCACTAGATCTCTTTATATTGCTCCTACACGGGCTCTTACACAAGCTAAGTATCATGAATTAAAGGAACGTTTTGCTTCGTATGAACTTTTAGCCAATGGAATTGTTCTATCAACAGGTGAGGATGCGGACCATGATTGGCGCATTGCACACGGTAGATTCACCATTGCATGCATGGTCTACGAAAAAGCAAATATATTGTTCTCATTAAACCACAGATTATTAAAGCAGTTAGGATGCATAGTGATCGATGAAATCCATATGCTGATGGATCTGGAGCGCGGACCTGTCCTGGAAATGATGTTAACCAAGGCTCTGCAAGAGCGTCGACGAAGTGATTTTGAGACTAAGAGAACCCCTAGAAATAATAGAGATATATTGCGTATGGTAGCTATTTCGACCGAGGATGAGGCAGATCAAGCCACAAAGAACTTCTTTCAAATTCGCAACCCAGAGACAGCGGAAACTGTTACCCCCATGATTTTGAGCGATACGAACCGACCTGTGCCAGTTAGGCATCTGTTAGTTCTACCGGGAACAGACGGAGAACCTTACGAAACCACGCTGATCATTGAGTTTATAAGTAGTTTGAATCGTATGCTGAGCCGCGACCAGTTACAGAGCCTCAACAGAAAGTTATTACATCAGCATGGAGCCACACTAGCTTTAAGGCAGGTTCAATATGGTAGTGTTCATAGGGAAATGGCTACGCGGCTTAATAAACTATTGATGGATATCTTATCGGATAAACCCCGGGGACACAGGGTACTGGTTTTCATGCCAGGTCGCCAGCAATCTTTGCAGAATGCAAGAAGATTGAAGAATTCCCTAAAGAAGAAATGGAACTCAAGCGAGAAAACACGCTATATGGCCTCCCACGATATGCACGTACTAAAACCTCTTAAAACTCAACTCGATAATGCAGAAGACAAAAGAATGGCGAAATCTGTAAGAGAGTGTGCAAGATACGGCATACTTGTTCATCATTCTGACATTGACAAAAAGATTCGTTTTGAGATCGAAGATCTTTGCTCGACCATGCCTCCCAGTGCATGTTCCCAAGTTATTTTTGCAACCGAAACGCTATCTTACGGAGTCAATCTTACCGTTCATGACGTTGTTATGTTTGGCACGGAGTTTCATACGCAGAATCGTCTTAGAGAACACCAGATACAACCACTAGCCCTCTGTGCATTTCATAATATGGTGGGGCGAACAGGCCGGCTTGGAAAATCAGGTGGCATATCTCGAGTGTTCGTGATAGTTCCTTATGACCAAAACGGATTCGACATTGTGAAAAGTTATTATACTACTATCGAACCTCCGGAAAGTAGATTGTATGTGAGTGACGACAGGAATGTTCAGTTATCATTAGAGGATAATGTCTTCCATATATTAATCGAGGAAGGATCGGAAGATCCATGTGCAGAATACAAATGCTTGGGCGCTCAAGATTTCAGTTACCCATTTGTGCGTAGTGTGCTTGATGGACTCCGGCACTTGAATATGGTCAAATCCAATTCAGCAAGTGGAACAGGAGTTACGAGCCAAGATCTGGTTGAATTCATGGGAAAGACACTTTACGCAAGACAGAAAATATTAATACCTCATAACAAAAATGAGTTGAAGTTGTTCAATTGTGCCGTGGACTGTATTCTTGAGGACTGTGCCAATCCACCGTTGAACTTGGTCGAGGCTGATGGGATTAGAGAGAAGTTCTATACAATTACCGAGCGCGGCAACGCTATCATAGATACTGGCACCGAGATCCATACTGTGGAACCCTTATTGAAGATAGTAGGTTTTGTACAAGATGCGTGGCAAAATGTTGTTGGAGAAGTATCCTTGCCAGCGGAGTTGTACTTGCTGTGCATAATGCCTCAGGAAGAGGTATTTAGGCAGAATATATATTATGCGCCGGAGTGTAAAAAAAAGCGTGATTGGCCATCACAACGATCTCAGGCGAATAGGATAGCGGTCTTTAAATCGTTCCTGAAGGCTCTGGATGAAGTCACGCCACTTCGCTTTGAAGAGGTTCAAAAGCTCGGTAAGGTCTTAAGAGATATCCTGGATGATTGGAGACCTATTCAAAGAATCAGTGCAGGCTACGTTGGTGGAGCATCGGATAGTCTGTTACGGTTTTTCAATGGCATGGTTGCCTGGTTGAACGGTGAAGAGCGCTCTGAAGTGTATAGGCTAATGGAGGGCCACGAGTTGCCTGATAGCTTTCAAGGAAGGGTGCAGGGGTTTAGGCAGTTTACGGAGTTACTCAACATAAAGACACTATTCCTGTCTAAGATGATGGCAACGGGAAGGAGGGGACGAATTCCCTTCGAGGCAGAGGATGAACGCAACCTTCACTTACTTGCGACAAGACTACGCTTTGGATGCACAATTACTGCCATACCGCTCTTCTGGCCTTTCAGCTCTGATTTCCGACGCGAGCAAGCCGTGAAGTTGCTAGAGGCTGATGTGACGCCAAGTCGTATGCTTTCAATGGCTAAACCTGTGGGATTAGCCAAGGTGAATATCATACCAAAGAAATTAAAGCAGCTTCTCGAGGACCTCAAGAAGTATGCCCAGAATAATTTTAATGAATTGCATGCGGAAATGACTATCTCTCAAGCATCAGATGAAAAAAGAGAGGCCATGCACCGGTTTTGGAATGGACTGAGTAGTTATTTTTCAAAGAGCGTAGAGGAATATCACAACGGGAGCAGTTTAACCTTAGATTTTGACGGTTTGGTACGTAATTGTTTTGATTTTCAAGCCATACAAGAGGAAACCGATGAGGATGTAACTCCTTTCCTCACTCATAGTCGGTCTATTTTTAGTGAACATTATCAAATCCATGTTTATTTATCCCAGAATGAGATGGGAATATCTTGGTATGGCAAAAAAATATCCGACGAAAGCATAAGCTATAACGATAATTATGAAGACTCATTGGATAGTCAATCAAAATCATTTGATATCGACAAGATCATTCACGTAGTGGGAGTGCAATTTCACAGCACTTGGAAATGCAGGGTTGGGAAAAATGAATATAATTCCCTTGATGAAGTTATTAGAAGACAACAAAGTTTCGAAAACCTAGTAATTGTGCCATTGCCGTGGATGCCTATGAAGAGCGAAATGCCCGCGGCAGTGCAAGAAGCCTTCAAGGAAAGAAGGGGAATTTCAGGGTATTCGACCAGTATTGTCTCGCCAGCTGCTTTTGCGGTTATGGCGAGTTGTATCGTGCGCGATTTTGTAAGCAGTGAGGCTTGTCTTAACATATTGGCTAAGCCATTGCAGGCTAATCAATACTACAATACTGTCTCGATAAGAGATGTTCAAGAAATTGTAGATTCTATGCCAGAAAGGCATATTCCACCATCAATCAGGGAGACTTTACTTAAGTACTTTGAGGTAGAGTTCTAATCACAATACGGTCCATCAAAGAGACCCTATCCAAAGTGCACTAAGCATCCATCAACAGCAATTAACCACCCTTGGTCGCCCGATCAGCGATTAGTGGCGAGTTGCCTCGATAGGTGTTTCCTGTCATCACTACCGGTTCCGCTTTATACTCACCAGATAGTTCGGTGTTGCTAAGTAACTCCGTAAAAGTTCCTTAACCCCCGCCCCCGGGGACGGGGGCTGCGAGCGACGTTAAGATACTTATTCGCACCTACTTAGCTGACCGATAACTCTAAAGCATTGATCTCGCTCAAGACCGCTGGTTTCAGACACTGGTGGGCATGTCGATTGCCGAGATATAACTCCGACCATAGGGTTTCACGTTGACGAACAGCAATGAGTATAGTTATCGGCTGATCAACGACAAGGACATTCAGGGCATTGGAAATCCGCAATAATCAACATAACAAACTTTTTCGAACACAAACAACTTAATTGCTTTCTTATTGCAATAGTTGCAGTTTAAATTTTTGCGCCTTGTGACCGAATTAGTCAGTCGCATATCTGAATGACGGTCAATCTAGCATCACTACTGTTTGCGGTGGATTAACAGACCCGGTGGGTCAAACGAATTTCACTGCAACTTCCACCGATTTTCAACCACTATACATGCCACACATTTATATTTATGCACGAAATTCATGAGCGGCAAGACTATTCGGAATCGTAGCGCATCCCTGCACAATCCAGTGGTCCTCGTGAGTGGTATGACCCAAGCAGAGGTCGCGTTGGTCTACAGCTTGTATCTGTATCGCTGGACTATCGAGGTTCTGTTTCATTGGTTGAAATATGTGTTGACCGTGGATAATCGAGTTTCGCACACGCTCACTGGCCTTATGATGCAAGTGATTACGATTTTGTTGACCTACGCATTGTTGATTCTTTATCATCAAAATAGTTCTTTATCTCTGAAGCAGATGATGCGAGGGTTGCGGTATATTATACATATAATATTGTGTATAATATAACTATAGACATTTTTATGATTAGCAAGCCTGGGTTCGCGCCCCAACCTCTGCCGATCCCTAAACTGAACAATATTGGTGTCAAGCGCTTGCTGCCGCCGCGCACGTTCGACAAGCCGATTGACCTTGGACTCACCTCGTCTATAGTTCTCCTATGCTCACACCGATCTATCTACCACCCAGATACCGGACGTCGATATTGCAAATTGCGAGCCTTATTGTCCTCCTGCTGATTACGGGCTGCGACGAGCCGATGCTGTCAACCGTCACGCCCGGCCCGACCGACACGTTGTGGCCCACGTTCACACCCGCACCACCGACGCCCACGGCACGCCCCGCCGATACCGGATGGGAGCGGACCGCACTGGGTATCGAGGTTCGCAGCCTGGACGTGCCCCAGGATACAGTGACGGAGCGGGTCACCCTGGCGCGGGTGGACCCGGCCGCGGTCCGTTTCCGCGTCCTCTACGATCTGGACGCCCCTGCCCTGGTTCAGGAGTGGGCCGCGCGGAGCGGCGCGGATCTGGTGATCAACGCCGGTTACTTCACCGAGGACGATACGACCATCGGGCTGACGATCAGCGAGGGCGTGCCGTACGGCGCTCCCTACGGAGACTACGCCGGGATGTTCGCCGTGACGGCGGATGATCGGGTGAGTGTCCGCTGGCTGCGCGTCTGGCCTTACCAACCGGCGGAGTCCATGCGGGCTGCGGTGCAGTCCTTCCCCATCCTCGTCAAACCCGGCGGCGTCCTGGGGTTCGCCGCCGAGGCTGACGACGGGCGCGCGTCCCGCCGTTCGGTGGTGGGGCAGGATGGAGCGGGGCGCATCCTCTTCGCCGTCGCGCCCGCCGGGGCCTTCACCCTCCACGAGCTTTCGGGCTGGCTGACCCGCGCCGATCTGGGGTTGGACGTCGCCCTCAACCTCGATGGCGGCACCTCTTCGGGGCTCTGGGTGCGGGACGGCCCCCAAATCGACTCGATGACCGCCGTGCCCAGCGTTATTGTGGCGGACGTACGGTGAGGGTGCCCAACGTGGCGTGGTCCCGGTGGGCGCCGTCCGGACCCGTGACGCGCAGACGCTCGCCCGAGAAGTCGTAGAGCCCTGCGATCACCGTGTACGTGCCCGGCGGCGCGTCCGCCGGGAGGCTGATCCCGTACCGGTCGACGACGACCTCATCCGGTTGCCAGCGATCGGTGGGATAGAGCCCGCCGACGGGCTCCCGGTCCGTCTGGGCGACGAGCCGCCTGTCCGCATCCAGGATGTGGACGAAGACCTTGAGACGTCGATCCGGTGTGGTTTCCGGGTGCCAGAAGAGCGTGAGCGGGACGATCGTCCCGCCGCGCACCGCCTCATCCGGCAGCGTGAACCCTCGAAGATCGATCGCCGGCCCAAAGGAGCGCGACACCTCGGTGCCGGGCGTCGAGGCAAGCGGACCGGTACCATAGCGCGCGTATCTCACGCTCGTGATCCACGTCTCCCCCGCCTTGTAGGCCTGACGCGCCAGGGCCCGTTCGATGTGCCGCTCCGGATCGGACTCCTGATCTCCCCAGTAGAGGATGAAGAGGCGGTCGTGGGCCGCAACGATCTCTGCAATCCACGCCTCGGCCTCACCCTCAGACGGGCGGTAGGGCGCTGGGTGGACCGGGGCGGTCCCCTTGTAATAGTAGGTGAAGACCTCCCACTGGTTGGGAGCGCTGAGCACGATCGCGTCGTCCGGCGTCACCTCCGCCTCAATCCGGGCGGCGATGGCCCGGTAGTCATCTCGGCGATACGCCGGATCCGTATAGAGATTGTCCAAGGCCGTGATCTGCACGGGCAGTAGGCCGGCGAGGAACGCGACGATTCCCAGGAGCGTCCGCGCCCGCCGCACGTACGATCCAATCGGTGGTTGGAGCAGGGATCGGGGGCTCAGCGGCAGCGCTGCCACTGCAGCCATCGCCGGCACCGAGGCCATCATAAACTTGAGATAAGCGGGACGGTACGCGCCGAGAAGCAGAAGGAGGGCGGGCGGCGCCAGCATCGTGCCCACCGCCATCCACTTGCCAAAACGATTCTGAGAGGGGGTGAGGAGTCCCAGTATCAGGAGCACGGCCCCGGCGGCAAACGCCATGGAGCGGGGTGCGTTATCTGGGAGCGTGATCCCGACCAACGCGGCCCGTACCAACGCGTCAATGGCCGAGGCCCCGGTGATGTCCGGCGGCTGCCAATTCCGGGCACCCAGAGCGATGGGAGCCCAGGGGAGGAAGGCCAGACCGCCGAGGAGGTGCCCCAGGGTCCATCCAGCGAAGAGCCGCCAGCGCCCCCTCCCCGCCGCAAGCCAAGCGAGGAAAAAGGCCGCATTCAGTCCAACCAACGCAAGGCCGTAAGCATAGTGCGTATAGAGCCCTAGTCCTACGGCGAGCCCAAGTCCCAGGATGATGCGAGGTCGGGGGAAGATGCGGGTGGACGTCGTGCGGGTGAGCCTCGTCCCGACCCAGAGGGTCAGGGCGGTCGCCAATCCCAACTGCGCGTACATCCGGGCCTCCTGGCTGTAATAGACCGCCAACGGGTGCACCGCCAGCACCAGCGCCGCCCCCAGCGCGGCCCGGCGCCCGGCGACCTGCCGTCCGACCGCCGCCACCACCGCGACGGTGAGGATGCCGCAGAGCGCGGAATAGGCGCGGAGGGCGTACTCGGTCTCGCCGGTCAACGCGCGCCAACCATGAAGGATCAGATAATAGCCGGGCGGATGGATGTCGCCGGCTGCCCCCTCGATGATCAAGGGGATCGTCCGCTCCACCAACCGGGCCGTGTTCCCCTCGTCGTTCCAGAAGGATTGCGCGTCAAGGTGAGCGAAGCGCAATCCCGCCGCCAGCAGGACGATCATGGCGGCGGTCGATAGGAAAAGGGCGCGCCGGTCCCGCATCACACGTCGAGATTCAGCGCGTCCCATACCTTATCCTCGGAGATGGGACCGCGTCGGACGATCACCGGTGGATCCTGGATGCAGTCAATGATCGTAGAGGGCACGCCATAGACGGCGAGCCCCCCGTCCAGGATCAGGGCAATCTCCTCGTCAAAGAGAAGGCGCGCTTCCCGGGCGGTGATAGCCGGAGGGTGCCCCGCTCGAATGGCCCCACTTGTGAACAACCGCCCACCGACCGCGTCCAACAGCGGGAGCAGCGGCGGATAGTGAGGGACCCGCAGGGCCACGGGATAGCGACGCAGGGATTGGGAAAGCTGGGCAGCGGGCGGCAGTAACAGGGTGAGGGGACCGGGCCAAAAATGCCGGGCCAACCGGTCCGCATAAGCGTTGGTACGCGCCAGACGGCCCATCATCTCGGGGCCCTTGATCAAGAAGGGTGATGCCGGTTCGAGTTCGCGGTTGCGAGCTTGATAGAGGCGCCGGATGGCCGCATCCTCGGTCGCGGTGGTCGCGATGCCGTAAATTGTGTCGGTGGGGATGATGATCAACTCGCCCGCCTCAACCAGGGCGGCAGCTTCGCGAATGGCGTCGGGATCCTGGATCGAACGTATCGGTGGGTTCATCAAACCGCCTCAGGCAGCGGGCGGTTGTCGCGTGAGAACGGAGATCACCGCCGCCCACAGACTGCCTTCCACCGCGAGCAGCCCGCTCCACAGCATGTAGGAGATCGCGCGCACGCGGTGATAGGTGATCAGTCCTAGCCCCCCATTGATCACAAAGAAGAGCGCTGCCAAAATCGCAAAGTAGAAAATCCGTGCCGGAGGCGCCATCAACATCGGGGCCCCCTCGGTTGTCCAGCGCATCGCAATGCTGTCGGGGAGGAAAGGATAGCGCCAGCAGAGCACGCCCGTCAGCAGGGTGGCGAGGAGCAGACTGCCCAACAACGTCCCCATGGCCCAGCGGTCGTGCCAGATCTCCCACTTCAAAAAGGCCGGGTGGACGGCCCGTTCTTCAACCTCCTGGGTCGGTCCCATCTCCAGGCGCTCCAGCAGCGCACGGAGGAACTCATCGGAGTCGGTCGGAGAGATCGCGTAAGCGACCTGATCGGTAGTGATCACAATCTGTTCGGAGATCGGGCGGGTGGCATAGAAGACGATCGTGTCCAGATCGTGACTATCGCCGACGGCAACCCTATAACCGGGCCATCGAAGGCTCAAGCGGAGGTGAAGATCCTCCAATTGGTCGCCCGATTGCACGTTCTGTACCGATCTCATGGGAATCTCGTGCCTCGTACCGCCCCAACGGATGATCAGGATGTTCCGATCCATCTCATAGCCGGCGTTAATCAAACCCCACAATTGATAGCCCACCCGAATGGCTACCCCCAGGGTCAGGAGGCCAGCCAAGCTCAACAGAAAGGTTCCCAGGTTGAGGGGTTGAATCACCGCCAGGACGATGACACCGATGGTCACCGCAAGCAGGACCACCATCAGGATCAACCCGACGATCCATCCCCGGCGTATAGGGATATCCCAGATATTATCCATAGGATAGGAGCAGAGACCTTCTCACGCCGAGAACTCCTGCCGAGCTTCGAGCGCCCGGGTCAGCGTGAGGGCGTCGGCGTACTCGAGGTCGCTCCCCATCGGCAGCCCCCGACCCAGCCGGGTGACGCGAATCCCCTTGCCCTTGAGCCGCTCCAGGAGATAGGCCGCCGTGTAATCGCCCTCGCTGGTAGGATTGGTCGCCAGAATGATCTCCTGGATCTCCTGATCCCGAATCCGGCTTTCCAGCTCTGAGATGCGGAGATCCTCGGCGAAGATGCCCTCCAGCGGGGAGATTGCGCCGTGCAGCACGTGATAGACGCCGGTGAACTGTTCCGTGCGCTCCAGGGCGAGCACGTCCATCGGCTCCTCGACCACACAGACCAGGTGCTGATCGCGCGCTGGATCGCTGCAGATCGGGCAGGGGTCGTCCTTGGTAACGTTGTAGCAGACCGAACAGAAGTGGGTGTTGTCCACCAGACTCTGAAGCGCCTCCGCCAGGTTCAGCGCCAGTTCGGACTGGCCCCGCAGCAGATAGAAGGCCAATCGTGACGCGGTCTTCGGCCCGATGCTGGGCAGCTCAGAGAACGTCTCGATGAGCGTCGTCACCGAGGGGGGAATTGCAGAATTGGCCATCGTCTATAGCCCCGGAATTCCAAGACCTCCGGTCAGGGCGGACATGCGGTCAGCGACCATATCCTGTGCTTTCTGGATCGCTTCGTTCGTGGCCGCCATAATCAGGTCCTGAAGCATCTCAACGTCCTCGGGATCGATGACCTCGGGGTCGATCTCGATGCTCTGCAGTTCCAGCGCACCGTTGATCGTGACGGTGATCACGCCGCCGCCGGCGGTCGCCTCGACGATCTCTTTATTCGCCTCTTCCTGAATGGATTCCATCTGCGCCTGCATCTTCTGAACCTGGCGCATCATATCCTGGGGATTCATGCCCATCTGGGGTCCGCGTCCTCTTCGACGACTCATAGTTTCTCCTTATCTCTCTACGTCAATGACTTGTACGTCTTCAACACACATCAAAAAAGCTCCGAGTCCCCGTACCCTCTGGGGCAGGCTTCGCACTCCTCGGGGACGGCCTTTACAAAACAGGATGGTGCCAGTGGTTTTCAACTTACTGACACGCATAGATCCGATAGTCCAACAGCCGGGGTAAGCTCGTGCCTACGCATCCTCCTGCACGCGCGGAACGGCGCCGAGCTCCTGCTGGGCACGGCGTATCAACTCGTCCTCCTCCAGGGAAACCTCGGCCTGGGTTTGAGCGGCTTCAGAGACGCGGGCCACAGCCTCATTCTGCCATTCGCCGGCCATCAGACAACGCACCGCCACCTTACGGTTCGTGATCTGCGACAGGATATCCTCAAGATGCCGCTGATTCTCCGGCGTCGTTAACCGATCCCGGTGAAACTCATGCTGGAAGGCCAGCACGAGGCGCCCGCTGTCGTCAACGCCGCCGACGTGCGCGTCCCGCAGGAGAGCGCCTAACGTGACCGGCTTGACCCGCTTGACGATCACGTCCCAACGCTGGCGTAGTTTATCGATCAGCTCGGTCCCAAGTTCCTTGGGGGCCTCAGCCTCAGAATCGCCCGCCTTATCCGCTTCTCGATCCTGCTTTTCGACCGGCTCAGCCGCCCGTGAAGCGGACGTTGCAGCGTCCGATGCGTCTGGGTCCGATCGATCCTGCATCTTCGCACCCTTTGGCTCGGCGTCTGTTGGCTCGTCGCTATCTGACGCCTCGCCATTTGGCGCCTCGCCATTTGGCGCATCGCCATCCGGCGTCCCGCCCGGCTTGGGCGAGCCCACGTCACTCTTCGCGGAGGCCTGGGACGATGCGCGCTCCTGAGAGTCGAACGTGGTGCCGCCGGTCTCCCGGGCTTTCGTTCGCTTGGACGTTGAGGAGGTCTGCGCCCGCGACTTTGCCGGCGTTCCAAGGGATAAGACCTCGTCAGCCTTGGTTTCGACCTCAGCCGATCCGCCGTCCGAAGCCAAGGTCGCCTCGACAAATGCCATCTCCAGGGGTAACTGGGGCTGCCATCCGGTCCGCCGCTGCGATGCGACCTCGCTGAAGAGCCGAACCGCCTTGACCAATCGTTCGGGGTCGGCCTCACGGGCCATCTCGTTGAAGATCGGGCGTTCGTCCGCCGTCGGGTCCTGCCAGGTGCTTCCGGCCCCCAGGCGCGTGACCAACAGGCCCCGCATGAAGTCCGCGGTCTGCCGGGCGAGTTGGCGGGGATCGGCGCCGCCGTCGATCGCCCGATTGATGACCTCCAGACCCTGACTCATATCACGATCCAACCACGCGCGGAGCAGGGTGCGGACCACCTCGCGCCGTTCGGCGCCCAACATCAGGCGTACGTAGTCCGCCGTGATCGAGCCGCCGGCCGCCATCTGGTCAAAGAGACTGATGGCATCCCGCATGCTGCCAGTCGCCGTCCGGGCGATCAACTCCACAGCCTCCGGCTCGATCTTGATGGACTCGACCTCGGCGATGCGGGTTAACCGCTCCGCAATTGCCTCAAGCGGAATGCGCCGGAACTCAAAACGCTGGCACCGTGAGAGAATCGTCTCGGGGATCCGGTGTACCTCGGTCGTGGCCAGGACGAAAATCACGTGTTCCGGGGGCTCCTCCAGGGTCTTGAGCAGGGCATTGAATGCCGCGGTCGAGAGCATATGGACCTCATCGATCACGTACACCTTAAACTCGGCCTGGGTGGGACGGAACTCGACCTTTTCCAGGAGATCGCGGATATTGTCCACCCCGGTATTCGACGCCGCATCGATTTCCACCAGATCCATCAACCGTCCTTCGCTGATGGCCGTACAGATCTCACATGCATTGCAGGGGCGCGCCTCCGGCTCCGCCCGGCAGTTGACCGCTTTGGCGATCAAGCGCGCGGTGGTCGTCTTCCCGGTGCCGCGCGGTCCGGCCAGCAGGTAGGCGTGGTGAATGTGCCCACTGCGCAGCGCGTGACGCAGCGTCTGCACAATGTGCTCCTGGCCGATGATATCGTCGAACGTCTGTGGGCGCCATTTGAGGTACAGCGCTTGGGCCATGCAAAAAACCTCCCGTCTCGTAGACGTTAGTCTATCACGGATAGACCCTGAGACAAGCCGTGACGCGCTCGATTCGCGGTCTCATCATGCTCGCCCCGAGGAGATTTGTGATCCTTCCCCAGTCAAAGATAGGATCCAGCACAAACAGACCCCAACCCAGTCAGGAAGCAATCGCGTGGCAATGAAGTGGACTGCTGAGGACGTGTGTCCGAAGAGGCCCTGCATGCAAAAGGCCGGGGGGCTGTCCCCATAGCCCCCCGGCTTACTCAGAAGGAGGAGAATCGCATTTAATATCCCCGATTCTTTACCCACCTCTAGTATACGATTTTCTTACCATATAGACTTGACGCTAACCTGACGCTTACCTTACGCTCATACCAGACCTTAACGCTGGTCGGCCCGCAGCTGCCCGCATCCGGCGCGGATGTCGATACCACGGCGCAGGCGGAGGGTGTAGGAGACGTTGCGCTGATCCAGAATGTCGGTGAAACGGTCGATGCGGTCGGGCGGCGACGGTCGCCCCTCAAACCCCTGGGTGGGGTTGAGCGGGATAAGATTGACGTGGGCCAGCATGCCGCTGAGACGGTCCGCCAGGGCCTCGGCCTGCGCCGGCGTATCGTTGATCTCGTCGATGAGAACCCACTCAAAGGTCACCTGCCGGTTGGTCCGGCCGATGTAGAACTGAATCGCGTCAAAGAGCGCGGTCAACGTATAGCGGCGGTTGATCGGCATCAGGTCGCTCCGCAGGTCGTCCGTCGCAGCGTGAAGCGAGATGGCCAGATTGATCTGGGTATCCTCCCGTGCGAAGCGGCGGATCGCCGGGGCGATCCCGACTGTGCTGACGGTGATCCGGCGTTGTCCCATACGGAACCCTTGCTGATGGATCATCCGGTAAAGTGCGGCCATGGTATGCTCGTAGTTGAGGAAGGGCTCTCCCATCCCCATCAGCACCACGTTGGTCAGATGTTGATCCTGGGCGACCAGCTCCCGCTCGAAGTGCAGAACCTGGGCCATAATCTCACCGCTGGTAAGGTTGCGATGCATACCCATCTGCCCTGTGGCGCAGAAGCGGCAGCCGACCGCGCATCCCACCTGCGTGGAGATACAGGCGGTGCGGCGGTCGATATAGCGCATCAGGACGACCTCAATCGTCTCCCCATCCGGCAGTTCCAGGAGGTCCTTGCGGGTCTCCCCATCCAACGACTCCCGAACGGCGACCGCCGGGAGCTTCTCGATACAGGTCCGCTGCTTGAGCTCGGCCCTCAGGGATTTGGGCAGGGAGGACATCGCGTCGATGTCGGTTTCGAGGTGCTCGTAAAGCCACGTCCAGACCTGGTCGGCCCGGTAACTCGGCTGCCCCCAGGTGTCCATCAGAGCCTCGAATTCCTCGAGGCTCAGGTCGTAAAGGTTGATCTTTCGAGCGTGCGGCTCGTTCATAGGTATGCCTTCTCTATCTTGATGAGCAAATAACAACGTGTAACGGCGACTCAGCCCACCGTTTCGAGGGCTGTGCGCCAGGCGGTGACCAGCGTCGGCAGGTCTTCATAGACCCCGGTCGGACGGATGGGAGAGCGATCCAGCGCGTCCCGCCCGGAGATACCGGTAAGCACCAACACGGTCGGCATCCCCACCTGTGCGGCCCCCAGGATGTCGGTATCCAGACGATCCCCGACCATCAGCGTCTCGGCGGGCGACGTGCCCATCCGGGCCATCGCCTGCTGGTAGAGCAGCGTCTCGGGCTTGCCCACGACGATGGGCTCGACCCCGGTCGCCGCTTCAAGCGCCGCAAGCTGGGCCCCATTGCCGGGCGCCAGGCCCGCTTCCATGGGAAAGGTAAGGTCGGGATTGCTACCGACGAAGACGGCGCCGTTATGGATCAGTCGCGTCGCAGTCGCCAGCTTCTGCCAAGTCAGCGCCCGATCCCACCCCACCACCACGTAGTCGGCCGCCCGGGTATCGTGGGCCTGGGTCACAGATAACCCGTGCGTGCGGAGTGCGTGGAGCACCCCCGGCCCGCCAATGGCGTAGACCTCGGCGCCGGGTGATTGAGCGGCGACGTAGATCGCAGCGGCCTCCGCCGAGCCGAGGACGTGGTCGATCGTCGTCGTGATCCCCATTCCCGCCAGTTTGTCCACGTACTCCTGGGGCGTGTGGCTGGAGTTGTTGGTCACCAGCACGTAGGGCAGCGCATGATCGTGAAGCAGGGCGAAGAAATCGCGAAGGCCCGGCTGGGGATCGTCACCGCGCCACAGGACCCCGTCCATGTCACTGATGATCCCCCGGAGTGCGGAGAAGTCCGGGGACCGGTTTATTGTCCCCCGGTGCTTCTGCAGCGCCTCGAACGCTTCCGGGGTGTCGGCGTCGGTCAGCACGACCGAATCGGGCACCATCACGTGGGTGAGGGCCTCAGGATGGCGCTCAAAGATCGCCCGTCCCCCAACGTCCCCGGAGAGCCGGCTCAATTCGGCGAAGTACGCCCGATCGAAGAGCACCGGGCTGCCCCGCCGGCCGTTCGTGCTCCTAGGGATGACGATCGTACCTACGCCCTCCTCCCAGGCGTCCACCAGACCCCGGAGCAGAGCGGCGTCGATCAGAGGCTGATCGATGGGCAGAAAGATCGCGGCCTCCACCGACGGCGGCAAGGCCGCCAGTCCCAGGGCCACGCTCGTACTCATCCCCTTCTCCCACCGGTAGTTGACCATCACAGTCGCGTCACGGTCCGCCAGCGCCGGCCGAATCCGTTCGGCCTCGGCGCCCAGCACAACGACCCGGGGGTCCAAACCGGCGATCCACGCGGTATCCAGGGTGTGTGTGATCAGAGGACGTCCGTGCCAGGGAAGCAGTTGTTTGGGGTGTCCAAAGCGCGTTGACCCTCCGGCGGCTAAGAGGACCGCCGCGACCTGTGACTTGACCATATCCTTCCTTTATGCCTTAGGCTTGTATATCTTATGCTTGATCGTCGTCTTCTACCTATGGGCATTGTACCGAGGAAAGGGGTCGGAACAAGCCATAATCCACCCCAGACATAATCAACCCCAGGCATCATTAACTCAGGCATCATCAATACTCGCCGGGCGAGGCATTGATAGGAGAAAACCCTACACCCCGCCGACGACGCCGGCGGGGTGTAGGCAAGGAAGGGAGGAGAGAAAACGACAAATGCTTACAGATTCAAACGCGAATACCTAAATTTCTCGTCTGACGGGAAGATTCAGATTGTAGCGATCGCCCCGGTAGACAATGTGCGTGTACGCAATGACACGGCCTCGATCATCGAAGGTCTGACGCTCCATATGCATCACCGCTGCCGGTACGTCCAAATCCAGCAGGCGCAGGGTCTCCTTCGAACCCAGGACGGCTTCCAAGGTCTGCCGGGCGTGATGAAGATGGATATTCAGACCCTCCTCAAGGGTCTCATAGAGCGAATGGTCACCCAGATCTATCGAAAGAATCCCAACGCACAACGCGTAGGGCAGATAGGTTGTATCGACAGCGATCGGCTGCCCGTCGCCGAGTCTCAGTCTCCGGATAATGATGACCTTATCGCCGGGCGCCTGACGAAGCTTGGCGGCAACCTCGGCCTCGGCCGTGACCACGCCAAACTCCAGGATCCGGCTGGTGGGGACCTTGCCTTGTTCGCGCATAATCTCGTTGAACCCCTTGAGCCTCGGTGCCTGAACCTCATCCGGTTTAGATTTGGCGACGAAGGACCCTCGGCCCTGGTAGGCCGTGACGTACCCCTCCTGGCGGAGCAGACCGACGGCTTTACGGGCGGTCAGCCGGCTGATGCCGTGCTCCGCTGCCAGTTTGCGTTCGGATGGGAGTTTGTGGCCGACCGCATAATCACCGTCCTCAATAGCTTCGCGAAGCTGATAATAAAGTTGTTTATATAAGGGCTCAGAACTGTTCGCGTAGAGCATGATAACTCCTTGTGACCGTGACGGTTTCTATCACTACGATGTACGATATTCATGATAGGATTCATTCACGCATGCGTTCTGTGTCTCTGGATCCACGTGGCGATCCAAAACCCAGCGACGATGCCACTATTTATTTAACCACATCGACCTTACAGGTGGTTAACAACCAAGGGGGGGCAACCTTCCAAAAACCTTCCAATGTTGGAAGGCCCAGTTCCCATTCGATGGATTGAAGTGTGGATTGCCCGTGCTATACTGGTTCGTGCTGCGAGGCGAGATCGGTTCTGAACCGGTGCATCTGGAGAATGAACGAGCGGATGGGGAGGATGGGAGGTAGCGCGATGACCAAGAAAGCAGAGACGCGCATCAAATGGGAGCGATGGACCTGGCTGGTATGGGGGTTCCTGGTCGGTTTGATCCTCTTTCTGTTGACGATCTTTGGACGGGTTTGGAGCACCCACCAGGCCTTACGCCGCGAGCTGTCGACGCTGGAGCCGGTCGTCTCGGCCGCGTTGGAGGAGCAGCGGACCTTGGAGGCGCGGGTCACGTACGTGCAGAGTGAGGCCTACGTCGCGGAGTGGTCACAGGCCAACGCCGGCATGACCAAGCCCGGCGAGACGCTGGTGGAGGTGATTCAGCACACCCCAACCCCCACGGCCACCCCAACGTCCACGATCACCCCGACCCCGACGCCAACGCGCGCGCCCTTCTGGGAGCGCCTTTTCAAGAAGTAGGGGGCTGGTCTCAACGCAGACACCAAGGCACGAAGCACGGTCGCATCCCTAGGGGATTCAGGGGCGACCCACACAACGAAAACGTTCTACGGGTAACGAGGGGGGGACCGCGTGAAAGCAGAGGCACTCAACACAGCGGTGGCGCTTGCCCACCGGGCAGGGCGGATCATCCGCGAGAATTTTGGGAAGACGGGCCAGGTCGCGTTCAAAGGTGAGGTCAATCCGGTGACCGAGACCGACACGGCGGCGGAACAGGTCATACTGGAGGGCCTTCAGGCAGCCTTTCCCTCCCATACCATCCTCGGGGAGGAGACCGGCTTCGAGGAGGCGATGGAGCGAAGCGACGGCGAGACCCCCCATTGGGTCGTCGACCCCCTGGATGGTACGAATAACTTCGCACACGCGTTTCCTCACGTCTGCGTCTCCCTTGGCCTGCTCGTCGGCGGCGAGGTGATCGTCGGCGTGGTCTACGATCCTCTGCGCGATGATACGTTCACCGCCACGCGTGGCGGCGGCGCGGCCCTCAACGGCGCCCCTATCGCAGTCTCCGGGACCGAGGCGCTGGCCGACGCCTTCCTCGCCACCGGATTTCCGTACGACCGGCGGGTCGCGGCGTGCAACAACACGACGATGCTCGATTGCTTCCTGCGACGGTCCCAGGGCGTGCGGCGCGCCGGAGCGGCGGCGTTGGACCTGGCCTACGTCGCATCCGGTCGGTTTGATGGGTTCTGGGAGCCGAAGCTCAGCCCCTGGGACGTGGCGGCGGGCCTGCTGCTGGTCGAGGAGGCCGGCGGGCGAACGTCAGACTTCGAGGGCGGCATCGAACACCTGCTGACCGGGGAAGAGGTCGTGGCCAATAACGGCCTGATCCACGACGAGATGCTCACCGTCCTCCGTGAAGGGCCGGACGCCCCACACCCGGATTTTCCGGATAGGAGATAACCTATCTCTACTAGCGAACTCTCAGCAGCTCTTCAATCTCTCGTATCAGACCTGGGAGATTCGGTTCGGTGAACGAGAGTTCGGGCGCAGGAATACGATGGTGCTTCATATTAGGGGGTATGTGCTTGTGATGTGGATGGGTCTCAGCTAGAGAGGGATCATCAGGATGAGCTTGGGAATCGTACCAGTAAAGTTTTTCAGAATCCTGCCATGCTGTGTATCCATAACGAGATACTTGGGGAGGGGATAGATCGAAACGCACCACTTCTAAGACGTGTAAACGTAACCCATCTGGAAAACTTAACGTCCCCTCAACTGTTGCAACGTTGCTAGCCTGACGGATAACGGTTAAGGTTGATAGCTGGATAGAAGGATAGTGGTCTTGGAGGGCATAGATAAACAGCTCATAATCCTCGAGAGTACGACCGAGCATGTTCACATAGGCGCTGCTTGGATAATGCGTGAGAGCGACTGCTGTTCGTCGCGGTCGCGCTGGACTATCTCATTGTAGGCACGCTGCCGATCGCGCCAGACTTCGTACAGCCCAGCCCACTTCTCAAAATCCAGCACCCATGCCTCGTGCTCAGGCTCTTCTCCCGTGCTGTACGCCTCATAAAACGTAGCGGACATTACCCCATACTTGCGTTCGAAGCGTTCTAGCTCGTGATTGAGCCGATGAATATCCTGGATCAGCGTGTTCAAGTCCATACTTTTAGCCCCTCGAAAAGACAACTTACTAAATCGATTATACTTACGCTTAAGAGCGGGTCAAGACGGATCTGAGCCCTCTATTAAAGGAGAGCCTCGACCGTCTCAGCGATCTGCCGGTCGGTCACCGGCATCGGCAGGGCGCGGATCTCGTCCAACGTCGCCCATTGGAAGTCGTCACACTCGACACACGTCGGCTCGCCGGCCTCCAGGCGGCAGAAAAACGCGTGGAGCGTGATCCGGAAGTGTGTGTAGGCGTGGGCGATCACCGTCAGCTCCTCGCCGACAGCAACCTCGATCCGCATCTCCTCCTGAAGCTCCCGCCGCAGCGTCTCCGGGAGCGTCTCCCCGTCCTCCTGCTTGCCGCCGGGAAACTCCCACAATCCGCCGAGCATCGAGTCCGCCGGTCGGCGCGCGACCAGGATGCGCCCGTCCTCCCGGAGGGTGACCGCCGCGGTGACCTCGTAATGCGGGATCGGTTTGCGGGCCTTGGGGGCCGGGAAGTCCTCCTGCCGTCCCAGCTGGCGCGCCCGGCAGAGCTCGCGCCACGGGCAGAGGAGACACCGGGGTGACTGCGGGCGGCAGAGGGTCGCGCCCAACTCCATCAATCCCTCGGCGAAGTCCCCCGGTCGATCTTCGGGGATCCAGGCAGCGACCGCGTCGTCCAGCTCGGCTGCGGTGGGCGTGGGCATCGCCAGCATCCGGGCCATTACCCGGCGCACGTTGCCATCGACGGCGGGCGCCGGAATGCCGAACGCGATGCTCGCCAGGGCACCGGCGGTATACGGCCCAATGCCGGGCAGGTCGCGCAGGGCGCCCACGTCGGCAGGAAGCTCGCCCTCATAGTCGGCAACGATCCCCTGGGCAGCCTTGTGGAGCAGGCGCGCGCGGCGATAGTATCCCAACCCCTCCCAGAGCTTGAGGACCTCCTCCTGGGTCGCAGCGGCGAGGTCGTGAACCGTTGGGAATCGCGCCAGGAAGCGGGGGTAGTAATCCAGGACGGTCTCAACCTGGGTCTGCTGCAACATCACCTCGGAGACCCAGACGCGATACGGCGTGCGATCTCTGCGCCACGGCAGGTCCCGGGCCTGATGAGCGAACCACCGCAGTAACTGAGCCTGCGCCTCCTCGCGGTGCGCAGCAAGAAAGGTGTTGTGGTCTTTGGATAAGCTCATACGGGTGCGGCGCTCACTGCGCCGCGGCGCTGCTCGGAAAGGGCGGAGTCTTATGAACCCACACCCACGTCCCGGCTTCGACGCTTCCGCTCAAGACCACGCGGGTGTCGGACGGTACGGGCGGCGTCGTCCAATCAAAGAGCCACCTGGCATCCCGAAGGGCCAGATTGACACAGCCGTGGCTGCGGGTGAAGCCGAACGCGTTATGCCAATACGCGGCGTGAAGCGCATAGGCGCCGTTGAAGTACTGCGTCCACTCCACGTCCTCCAAATAATACCAGGCCGGGCTGCCCGGGGTGACGTCCCGGTTTTGCATAGGGGTCGTTGTGTACTTGCCCCATATGCGGGTGAGCCCGTTGGGCGTCCAGGTGCTGGGCCGGCCGGTCGAGGTGAGGGTGGCAAAGACCATCCGGGTCCCCTGATACGCGGCGACGGTCTGCTCGTAGGTGTTGATCTCGATCCACTTCTCATTGGGGCCGACACCCTCGGGCGGCGGATCGACGTCGACCCGGGAGGTGAAGGACTGCTCGACCCATTGATCGGTCCCGACCATATACCAGAGCTCGGCACCCAGGCTCTCCTGGGCGTAGATCGTGATGCGGTCGTAACGGTTGAGCGTTACCTCACCGTTGCGCGCACCGCCCGGTGTGACCGAAGGGATCACCTGACGATTGATCCAGCCGAACGGGTAGGCCGGCTGTTCGCTCAGGACCACGCCGCTGAAACGGGATGGCGCCGTAAAGGAGAGGTGATCGGCGAGGATATACTCGTTGGGGTTGATCTCATACCAGAGCTGCCCCCCGTACTCCACGGATCCCATCACGCTTACCCAGTTGTCACCGGAGAGAAACTCACGCACAGCCGGCATCCCCACGGACGCCTCCTCCGGATGGCGGTATGACGCTGCCGGCAGCGGTCGCACGTACGCGAACGAGTAGGAGGTGACCGCGTCATCTTCCGCTTCAATCTCCTCAATCTCCAATGTCGGCAGCGGATCTGGAAGCCGGGTCCGCAGATACTCAACCCGAACCTCACGGGCTCCAGGACCGTAGGGCGGGCAGTCACCCGGCACGCGACGCATCATCAGTCTGGGACAGAGATACTCACCCGAGACGTGGGAGGAAAACAGCTCGCGTCCGGCGTTAATGCCTGGATAGGCGTGGACCGGCTCCGAAAGGAGAAAGCTCAAGATAAACATCAAGCCGGCGAAGAAAAGATGGCGACTGATGGTGCTCAGGAATCGCGAGGCGCGAATTTGCGTGGACACTTGATGGTCACTCGTCTGACCCGCACAAGAACGATGATTCAGGATCCTATACACAGCAATACCCTCTTTTTCTATAACCGTTCGCGACGATGGCTGGTGGCAAGTATCAATGAGCATCGAGGGCAATACGCACGCGTCCGAGCGACGCGTCAGGCGGACGTACCGAGGCTGCGGTCCCCCCTTCCCCTTTCCTATATTATATAGAAAGATATCATAATAATCAACCTGCTCATCTTCCTCAGCACCCCTTCATTATACATGAAAGTAAGGGGCAGGATACCATCATTTCGTCTACGACGTAAAGTCTGAGGCACCCGCCCGTAATCCAGATGGTCTCTTGGCAATAGCAACCCAATAACTCCAGCCCTTAACCCAACCGTAACCGCTTAGGCGCCTTGATGCGGCTTGCCCGAACTTTTTCTGGGGTCTATAATCAGAGTGAATGCACACTGCGCCACGGTAACCGGTTTGCTTACATCATAATATCTTATCTTGGATTGAGGCGGCAATGATGGACGTACTCTTGGATGCACTGACACTGATAACCCAACCTCCCGGTGACCTTGTCTATTTCCTCGTGACCCTCTTCGCGCTTCAGCAGGCATGGATGTTCACCTTCGCATCCGCTGAGTCATCCGGGCAGTCGCTGCGGGAGCAGCAACCGCAAATCTGGCGGTGGCGCAGGGCCACCGGCGTGATGTTGATCGGCCGGATCGCTTTGATGGTAGTCGGCCTATTGGGATTGACAGGTTTCTATACGCCCGCGCAGATACTGCCCCCGGTCAAACGCTGGGTCGATCTGATCACCGTGCTGATGTTGGCGTGGGCGGCCCTCGGCGCCCGGCGTTCTCAGCGGGGCAGGAAGGCACTGACCCTCGTGACCGTTGGGTTGCTGGTGCTCAGTCTCGGCCTCTACGTCTACAGTGCGATCTTTTGGCCGGCGTTTGAGATGTCGGGATACGCATTCTACAGGGTGCCCAGCGGGATGGCCTGGCCGATCGCGCATCTGGGACTGTTAGCGTGCCTGCTTATCGCGACCCTCGCGATCCGCCCCCCAGCGTGGGAGTGGGTGATCGGCATCGTCCTCTTCTGGGGCGCCGGCAATGGCGCCCAGTTGGCCTGGGACGAGGGAACGCGGGTCATCTCCGGCGGGTACCGGCTTTCGGCGTTGGTAACGTTTCCGCTTATCTCGCTGCTCGTTCACCGCCAATGTCTTCGCTTCGTGGGAGGACAACGTGCGTCGTCGAGCCGGCTTGCCGACGTGGTCGCGCTCCTGAACGTGGTGCAGCGGGTCGAACACGCCCGAGGTCTGGGGCCGATGCTGATGCTCGCCTCCTCCAAGCTCGCCGATCTCCTGGGCGTGGGGATGTGCGCGCTCGCGCTCAACGCGGAGGAATCGCCCGACCAGGTGCAGGTCGTCGCCCTCCACCCCCCCAACGCGGCTCAGCTCGAAACCCAAGCCCTCGATCTCCCTGCGTACCCCGAGATCGCCGATGCGTACGACACGTGCGAGACACGTTACATCGAGGATCCCGGTGAGGCGTGGTTCGCAGAGGTCTTCGAGACCCTGGACGTGGAACCGGGCCGAGGCCTGGTCGTCGTGCCGCTCTGCCACCAATGGAAGAGTCAGGGGGTGATGCTGCTGAGCGATCTCGGCGACCCCTCGTACGAGGACAGGACGGCGTTGATGGATGCGGCGACAGCCGCTGCCGGGATGCTCGCGTCGGCGATCGTCCGGATCGGGGAACCGGGTCCTCAATCCGCGTCCTCTCAACCAGAGGGTGGGGAGGCCGCGCAGGAGAAGGTGGCCGTGCTCAGCGAGCGGATCAACGTACTCGTCGGAGAGATCAAGGCCCGAGATCAGGAGATTCTGGCCCTGAACCGAGAGCTGGAATCGCGCCCCGAGGAGACGTCCGAGACGGAGCTGGCGATCTGGCAGGAGGAGGTCCGCCAGCTTGCGAGCGAACGGGATAAGTTCCAGAAGACCGTTGAGGATCTCTCCCGGGATCGCAAGGTGCTTCTCGACGAGAGCGCCCGGTTGAGCGATAAGCTCAGTGATGCCCGGGATGCGATGGAGAGCCTGGGCACAGAGCGGAAACAGTTGCACGAGCAGGTCTCGTCCCTACAGACGCGCCTGGCGAACGCGGATGAGGAGCTGACGACGTCCAGTGAAGCCGCGCTCACCCAGGGAGTGTCCGGCCTGATCGTCGTCGACGAGAACGGTCAGGTTATGATGGCGGATGCGCTGGCCCGGCAGTTGCTGCAGTTGCCCAATGGGAATGTCGTGGGGATGCCCCTTAACGGCGCGTATCCGAACCCGAGGTGGACCCAGACCGTTAACTCACTTCTTGCGCCGGAGGAGGACGAACCCCCGAAGAGCCGATCGCACCTCAGCCTGACGATCGATGAGGAAACCGTGGAGGCAGACCTGGTCACTTTACGCGGGCGCGATGGCGAAATCAACGGACTGGCGGTGACGCTGCGCTCGTCGGATAGCGACGTGGAGCGGTACGAGGCGGTCGTCAGCCAGGCCAACGAGTTCCGTACGCCGATGACGGCTCTGACCGGATATACCGATCTCCTGCTCGGCGAACAGGCGGGTATCCTCACCCAGATGCAGCAGCAGTTCCTGGAGCGGATCAAGGCCAACGTGGAGCAGATGAACCACCAGTTGAACGACCTGATCCGGATCGCATCCCCGGACAGCCGCCCGATCGAGCTTTCCCCGCAACCGGTGGATCTGATCGGGGTTATCGAGGAGGCGGTGATGGGGTTAGCCGCACGGTTCCGGGAGCGGCGGCTTGCCGTGAACCTCGATCTACCCCCGGAACTTGGCCGGGTCACCGCGGATCGGGACAGTCTCTACCAGATTATGGTGCGCCTCCTCTCCAATGCCGTCCTCTGTTCGCGTTCAGATACCCAGGTCGTCATCAGTGCGGAGGAGGAATCGTATCCCGAGGGCGGCCCCCATCTGCGAATCTCGGTCACCGACACTGGAGGCGGCATCGCCCCGGACGACTATCCTCGGGTCTTCCGCCGTTTTTATCGCGCCAACCAACCCCTGGTCGAGGGGATGGGAGAGACCGGGATCGGGATGGCAGCGGCTAAAACGCTGGTTGAGGCGCACGGCGGGCGGATCTGGGTGGACAGCGAAGAGGGAGAGGGCAGCACGTTCAGCTTTGTCCTCCCGGTCGAGTCTCAATCCGAACCCGCTCGACCGCGTGACGGTGAATAGTCGAAGGGTGAAACGATGAAGCAGTCGCTGATCCGGTTGGCCGGCGTGTTGGTCACCGGGGGGTTTGTGCTCGCACTGGTGCTCGGCAGCCTGGTCTTGGCTCGTGTCGATCCTCTGCTCAGAGCTGAACTGCCGGCTTCGGCGACGGTACGATTGCCCACGGCGACGCCCTTTCCCACCAACGCCCCGGCGGCGACGTCGACGCTGCGACCCACTCGAACTTCGATCCCCAGCCCCACCCCCACGCCGCCATCGCCCCTCTTCGAGCGGTGTGAGGATCACCCCACCGGCTGGGTCTCTCACGTCGTGGCGCAGGGCGAGACGCTGCAAGTGCTGGCGGCCCGCACCGGGTTGGCGGTCCACGAACTCCGGCGGGCGAACTGCGGTGTGGCGGAGCTTCAACCGGGCGACCGCGTCTATCTGCCCAAGCTCGCCGTCGCAACGGTGACCCCGGTCCCAACGAGACCACCGCAGTGCGTGCGGTACCGCCCGTCCGGTTGGCAGACGATCGTGATTCGACCCGGGGAGACGCTCTATACGCTGGCCCGCCGTTACGGCACGACGGTCGACGCGCTGCGGCGGCCCAACTGCCTGACCGGCGATCAGATCTACGCCGGGCAGACCCTTTACGTGCCTGGGGTCGTGGTGATCCCACCGACGCCCATACCGACGCAGATCCCGACGTGGACCCCGGCCCCATCGCCCACGTGGACGCCCAGCCCCTTGCCGGGGACGCCGACCGGCACGCCGGCGCCCAGCCTGACTCCGACCGAGACTCAGACGCCCACCCCGACGCCAACGGCGGGCCCGACCGAGATCCCGTCATTGACGCCGACCCCGTCGGAGACCCCGATCCCTTCGCTGACGCCGACCGTGACGCCGACACCCACAACGCCTCCGATGACGCCGACGCCCTCCACGACGCCGGAACCCTCGCCGAGCTCAACCCCGAGCCCGGAGCCGACGGCGACCGCCACGCCCGTCTCGCCCACACCGACCGAGACGCCGACCTCCGAATAAACGGCAGGACGCACGGCCCCTACGAAAAAGCGCCGCCCCCTGAGGAGCGGCGCGATGAACGCTGACAGCTGCGAATGATCTAATTCGATTCCCACTTGACGGCGTCGAACCCAATCAGACGGGAGCGATAGGGCTCGTACGTCGCGTCAGCGAGGGAGACGTAATCCTCGTCCGTGCCCGAGAAGTGGTAGTTTCCCAGGTAGACCCACTCGTTGTCATAGAGGGACTGGTTCACAATCCGCAGGGTATACCCGTTGGAGTGCCGGACCCAGTACCGGGCCTGACCGGTGGTCGTGTACCAGTAGGGGATATAGACGTAGACCTTGTACCAGCCAGCCTGGAGATCGGGATACCAGCGGGCCCAATTGTAGTTGTACTGAGCCGTATTGTTGTTGTACGTCCACGTCAGGCGCCCGTTATACCCATCGGTAGCGGTGCGCCAACCGGCCACAGCGCCGCCTTTGACGAAACCGGCGTCGGTGTCGTCGACGATGACCGTGTCGGGCGGCGGCTGACCGCCATCGGGCGTCCAACTGAGCTTGGCAACAGCCCCACCCTCGTTCTCGTAGTATTGAACCTCAATCGTCGTCGGCCCGCCGGGCAGATAGATATCGTCGGCGTAGGTCGTCGGGGGCTGATCGTACCAGGCGTCCACCAGTAGGTGTCCGTTGACCCACATCCGGGCGCCGTCGTCGACGGTCAGCGAGAACGTATACATGCCCGCACTCAGGTCGACCGATCCCGTCCAACGCACCGAGAAGTGGTCGGTATTGACCGTGCCGGGGGCCGGCGACCCGCTGCCCCAATCGAACGTGATCGAAGCATCGTCGCGTGTCAGCGCGGGCGTGCCGCCCAGGGTCATATTGTTGAAGTACTCGCCCTTCCAATGGGTGACCGGGGGCGGCGTCTGGCCCTTCAGCGTCCACGCGACCTCGGCCACCGCAAGACCGGTCTCCTCGAAGTACTCCACCTTGATCTGATGGTGCCCGCTGCTCAACACGGCCTCGGTGGTGAAGGTCTGCGGGGGATGGACGTGCCATTGGTCGAGGATCATCACCCCATCCACCCAGACGCGGATCCCGTCGTCGCTGGTCACGGTAAACGTGTAGGTTCCGGGCGTGACGTCGATGTAGCGGGTCCAGCGGGCGGAGAAGCGATCCGCGTTGACCGTGCCCGCCGCCGGGGAGCCCGTCGACCAGTTATGGTCGATGTTTGCCTCCGTGCGCTGTAGAACCGGGGTACCGGAGAGCGTCGTGTTGTTCCAATAGCTCACCTGCCAGGACGGATCGGAGTGCTGCGGTGTGACCGGCCCCTGTGCGACCACAGGGCTCGTCAGCGCTAACGCCAACAGTGCCAAAGTTGCCAATACGAAACGCGTCTTCATCATGGTTACCTCCTACTTAATGCTGAATGCTGCATGGGTTAACCGAAAGCCTGAACGCTCGTTGAACCATCATCGTCGGCTTATCGATCAAGCTTTCAACTTTTAGACGCGAGGAGATGAGGTAAGGTTCCATGTTGCACTTTCATTATAGTGAATTTTCCGTGACGATAGCGTTAACACTGTGCAACGATTCCAGATGACGGGGAGGGGAAATAGCCCGGCTCAAACGCGAGGTGCGACTTGAGCACGGCCCCCTCCGTGCTAGAATAGTGAAGTTGCTGAGACGCTTATTACTCTGGATATTAGGATGGATACGACGTGAACAACAAAGATGCTGGATGTGAAACCTGTGTGTATGTAGACCTCGAGCCCATCGGCCGGCGCGCCCAGGTGGACTCGGCTTTGACCCTATTGGATGCCGCGCAGAGCGCCGGCGTGGAGCTGGCAGCGGTCTGCGGTGGCGCTGGCTCCTGCGGCAAGTGCCGCGTGCAACTGATTGAGGGCGAGCTCAGCCCGCCCACCTCCGATGAGTTGGCCCTCTTCGACGACGGCGAGCTGGAGGCGGGATTCCGATTGGCCTGCCAGGCGCGACCGCTCACCGACGTTAAAATCGATATCCCCCCCGACTCCCTGAGCACCCAACAGCGCCTGCAGATCGAGGGCCAGGAGAGCGAGATCGACGTCGACCCGAGCATTGCCGCGTTCGACGTCGAACTGTCCCCGCCCACGCTCGAGGATCTTCGCGCCGACACCCTGCGCCTCACCGACGCGTTGAACGACGCCGGGGGCACCCGTCCGGTCTTCGCGCAGCCTGTGTTGAGCGATCTCTCCACCCAGCTCCGCGAGGCCGATTGGTCGGTGCGGGTGGCCCTCCACTGCGATTCGATCGCAGGCGGCGAGGCGTGCCGGGAGGTCGTCGGAGTCATCCGCCGGGATCAGCCGGTGGTCGGGCTTGCGGTGGACATCGGGACGACGAAGATGGCCGCCTATATCGTCGACTTGACGACGGGGCGAACGTTGGCGAAGGCCGGGTTGATGAACCCGCAGATCGCCTACGGCGAGGACGTCGTCAGCCGGATCAAGTACGCGAACGAGCACATCGACGGCCGCGAGGTGTTGCAGACCCGGTTGATCGAGGGGCTGAACCGCCTGGTCGGTCAGCTCTGTGAGGAGGCCGGTGTGGACCGCGAGCAGGTCGTCGACGCAGTCGTGGTCGGCAATACGGCCATCCACCATCTCTTCGCCGGTCTGCCGGTGACCCAGCTTGGGGCATCGCCCTACATCGCCTCGGTCAGCGAACCGCTCAACCTGCGGGCCGACACCTTGGGCCTCACGTTGGCACCCGGGGCCCGGGTCTACCTGCCCCCCAACATCGCGGGTTACGTCGGCGCCGACCACGTCTCGATGCTGCTGGCGACCGAAGCCTGGCAGGCGAAGGTGCCGACGATCGCCCTGGACATCGGAACCAACACCGAGATCAGCCTGGCGGTGGACGGCAAGCTGCTGAGCTGCTCATGCGCGTCGGGGCCGGCGTTTGAGGGCGCACACATCTACGCCGGGATGCGCGCCGGGCCGGGCGCCATCGAGTACGTACAGATCACCCAGGAAGGTGACGTGCGCGTGCAGACCATCGGTGGGCGTCCGGCGGTGGGCCTCTGCGGATCGGGCATCCTGGACGTCGTCGCCGAACTTCGGGCGTCCGGCATCCTGGGTCCCACGGGCCGGCTCAAGAAGGACCATCCCCGCATCGTCGATTGGGACGGCGGGGGGGCGTTCCTGTTGGTGCCGGAGGCCGAGACCGGCAACGGTCACGACCTGCTGGTGACCCGCAAGGACATCAATGAGATCCAGCTCGCCAAGGGCGCCATCCGCGCTGGCGTCGACGTGCTGGTGAAGGAGGCCGGGCTCACCTACGAGGATCTGGGCGCCTTCGTCGTCGCCGGGGCGTTCGGCACCTATCTGGACCTCAAGAGCGCCACGCGGATCGGGATGTTCCCGCTGCTGCCGCTCAACCGGTTCCGCCAGGTGGGCAACGCCGCAGGCACGGGCGCGCGCCAGATGCTGATCAACGCAGGCCGCCGGCGTCTGGCGGCCTCGATTGTCGACAGCGTCCGCTACATCGAACTCACCGCTCACCAGGCGTTCACCGACGTCTATATGGACGCGATGTATCTCTAGGACCCGATCAGCCGTCGCGTCAGGCTCAGAAGGGATCGTCAGACCCCGGTTGACGCGGCAACTCTTTGCATCATGCGAGGTAGATGGATATGACCATCCCGTCCAAGCAGTCAGAGGAAACAAGGCCCATCGTCGCTATCACCATGGGGGACGCCGCAGGGATCGGCCCGGAGGTGATCGCCAAAGCGCTGCACGATCCCGAGGTAAGGCGCCGATGCAAGCCGTTGGTGATCGGGGACGCCCCCGTCTTCAAGGCTCTCCGCTTCGCAGCGGCGTGCGACCTTCGACCGGTCGACGAGCCGGCGGCGCTCCGCGAGCGGGCCCTCAACGCGGACGCGGACGGCTGGATACTGGATCAGGCCACCCTCGATCCCGCGTCCATCGAGGTGGGCCGGGTCGCGGCCGAGGCGGGCCGGGCGGCGGTGGCTGCCGTCCTTAAGGCGACCAAGCTGGCGCTCGCCGGCGACGTTGACGCCATCGCGACGGCACCCCTGCACAAAGAGGCCATGCGCCTGGCGGGCTATGCGTATATCGGACACACGGAGATCCTCACGGAGGTCACCCAGACAGCCCACGCGACCACGATGCTGGCCACCGAGGGGCTGCGCGTGACCCATGTCACGCGCCACATCCCCTTTCGTGAGATTGCGGACCGGATCACGCAGGACAACGTGCTGGAGACGATCGCGGTCACCGCCGACGGGATGCGCGCGATGGGCTTCGCCACGCCCCGGCTGGCGGTCGCCGGATTGAACCCCCACAACGGTGAGAACGGCCTGCTGGGCCGGGAGGAGCTCGATGAGATCGGCCCGGCGGTCGAGGCCGCCCGCGCCCAGGGGATCGACGCTACCGGCCCCATCCCGGCGGACTCGGTCTTCTTCCAGGCAATCCGGGGCGATTACGACGCCGTGGTCACGATGTACCACGATCAGGGCCACATCGCCGTGAAGACGCACGGCTTCGAGGGCTCGATCACCATCACCCTGGGCCTGCCCATCATCCGCACCTCCGCCGATCACGGCACTGCGTTCGACATCGCAGGTCGGGGCGTAGCGGATCCCCAAAGTATGAGTGCGGCGATTCTGGAGGCGGCTCGGATGGCAGCCCGTCGTCGGTCAATCTAAGCAGATGCGAGAAAGTATCTTAACAGTGCTCGTAGCCCCCGTCCCCGGGGGCGGAGGCCAAGGAACTTTTTCGGAGTTACTTAGCGATAAGGAGAAAGCGCCTATGACGTCCCAACGCACACTCTTGATTCACCCCGATACCCACGACCTGCCGGTCGAACACGGCTTCCAGAACGTCAACGGTCCTTCGCTGATCCGCGTGCCGGACTGGCTCCCGGACCCCATGGGCCGGTATTACCTCTACTTCGCCCACCACGGCGGGCGTCACATCC
Organism: Anaerolineae bacterium; assembly: GCA_034437735.1. GTDB lineage: Bacteria > Chloroflexota > Anaerolineae > B4-G1 > SLSP01 > PWVB01. Next base: position 4,425 of record DAOTTS010000098.1, on the reverse strand, counting down.
GGTTGGCCTACGCCGACGACCTCATGGGTCCGTACACCCTCTACGAGCCCGGCACGCTGCAGCTCGAGCAGACGCCCTTTACCGGTCACATTGCCTCCCCGGACGTCCACCTCGACGCGATCAACCGCGAGATCGTCATGATCTACCACGGTCTCTACCGGGATGCCGAGGGCAACGGCCATCAGTGCGCGGCCGTCGCGACCTCCGAGGACGGTTTCCACTTCGAGCCCGTCGGCGGACGTTTTGAGGACGTTCCCAGCTACCTCCGCGCCTTCGAGTGGCAGGGAGATCTGTATGGGACGCACTTCTGCTGGCTCACCCGGGGTGAGGGCTGGGTGGGCCCCTACGAGACGCGCGAACGCCCGCTCTTCCCCGGATGCGGCAGCGGCACACGTCACCACTGCCCCCGTCACACCGCGAACCTGGTCCAGGGCGACACGCTCACCATCTTCTACTCCCGCTACCACGACCGGCCCGAACGGATTATGAAGAGCACCGTGCACCTCGGTGAGGACTGGAACCTGTGGACGGCGAGCGAGCCCGAGGAGGTACTGGCCCCGGCCGAGGCGTGGGAGGGAGTGGATCTGCCGGTCGCACCCTCAGAGGGCGGCGCGGCCCGTGAACCCAAGCACCAACTGCGCGATCCGGCGATCTACCAGGAGGATGGGAAGGTCTACCTGCTCTACACCGTCGCCGGTGAGTACGGGATCGCGATCACCGAGCTGGCGTAGCCACCCTCCAACGCCGAAGCCCGGCGCCCGTGGGGGCCACCCGCCCGCTACTGGATCTCAACGACGACGCCGACCTCCGCCCAGTTGTAGAGCGTCTCCGCCTCCGGGATGCCCAGGATAATACAGCCAAAGGACGCCGGACTGCCCAGATTCCCCTCCCAGAGGCGAGCGCCGCTGGCGAGGATGGGCAGCTCGTGGAAGCCGTTCTCCACCCCGCCGCCGGCGACGTAGACGGAGATAAAATAGGGCATCCAGAGATCCCACTGGGAGGCGTAGGCCTCCTCGTGCTTCTCCAGCACCTGGAAGGTCCCCCGGTGCGTGGGCGATTCCTCGATCCCGGTCGAGGTCGGCCAGTCATAGAGCAGCGCCCCGTTCTCGTAGACCCGGACCCGCTGTTCAGCCAGGCTGACGACGATCTTCTTGCCCCGCACGGGCATGTAGGGCGTGAGGATGTCCTGGGACGGGATGCGGACCTCCTGACCGACGCTGAGTTTGTCAATGTCGATGTCGCGGTTGGCTTCCGCCACCAATCCGGGCGGCATCCCGAACTTCGCGGAGAGGCTGGTGAGCGTATCCCCCGGCTGGACCGCGTACGTGCGCTCGGGATGGGTGAGGTAGAGCTCCAGATCGGACGCACCCTCGTCGAAGGCCGTAAGCACCCGCTCGGCCGCTTCCTGATACCGGAACCCGCGTCCCTCCCCCATCGTACTCGCCAAGCCCTGCAAGGTCTCCTGGATGGCGTAGAGATTCATATCCACGCTGGGCCGCCGGCCCTCCCCCGGCTTCAGATAGAGCCAGTTGGCAATCTCGTCCCGGTCGAGGGTCCACGCAAAGGACGCCTCGGTGAGCACGTCGTAGGTGTGCATGGTGAGCGTCCGCGCCAGAAGCGCATCCGCCTCCGTGATCACGGCATCCGCGTCCTCCAGAGGTACCGGATCCACCGCCCGGAACGCCAGCTCGACCTCCACGCGGTAGGGCGTGCCGCCGACCGACTGGAGCCGATTAAGGGACGTCGCGACGTCCAGGATCCGGCCCGGCTTGCCGGGCGTCAGGACAACCTCGTCATCCTCAATCTGGATCGTCGGATCGACGGCGGGGACGGAGACCTCCTCCGAAAGGGATTCGAGGAGATCACGGGCGGCCGCGCTGTCGAACGCAAAGCGGGGCGGCACGTCGTAGTAATTGAGCCAGACCTGAGCCTGCTCCTGCCACGTGCCGCCCCGCCCGATCGCGTACGCGGCCTGGGCCGTCGTCTCGGCGTTTAGCGTCAGCCCGGCCTGGGACCAGGGGTACGACCAACGTGCGTCCCCATCGGTCAGGATAAGCAGGCCGGTGTCGAGCTGCGGCGCAACGCCCTCCAGCGCCTCGGCAGCTTCAGTGGGCGACTTGCCGCCGAGGTCCACGCCGAGTGCATAGACGTGGGGGTAGATGTGCCCCCGGAAGAGGCGCTCCGTACGCTGCAAGAAGACCCACCCGCTGAAGACCATCGCAGCGATCAGGATCAAGATGAGAACGGGAACCATCGCCAGGAGACGCGCGGGGCTGCGCCCTTCCGTGCGCGGCAACCCCGGATGGGTCGTCATCACGTCGGATTGGGTCATCCTTCACTCCCTGTGTGTCGCGTGCGTCATCACCACGTCATTGGACCTTCGTCCACGTGAACTGCGCCTTGGCCGCCTGCCGGGCCTCAAAATACTCGACCCGCACAGTGTGGGGTCCGGCGTCGAGGGCCACCGTCGCATACCGAGTCCCCCGCATCGGCCGCCAACTGCTGATGAGCAGGCGGTCGTCAACATAGACCCGGATCCCATCATCGCTGACCGTTTTGAGCCGGTACGTCCCGCCGTCGAGGTCGAACGTGCCGGTCCAGCGCACGGCGAAGTCGTCGACCGGGAGACTCTCCGCCGGTGCGTCCCACGACCAATCGAAGTCGATCGCCGGATCGGTGCGGACTAACACCGGATCCCCGGTCAGCGCTCGCCCGGCAAAATACTCGCCGGTCCACGGCCCGGGCAGGGCCGCGCTCGGCTGGGGCGGCGCGGGCGCCGGGGTGGGTGCCGGGGCCGGGCTCGTGCCGGCCTCGGGGGGATAGTAGGTCGGGGAAGGCGGCATCTTGCGCGCGGCGTCCGCATTGGGCGCGTAGTCCCACCAGAACTGAATGCGAGCATTCCCCGTCTTTTCGAAGTACTCGACCTGCAGGGTGTGCGTGCCCTCCAGGTAGTGCCAATCCTGATAGTGCCAGACGTACGCCTGCTCCTCCCAATGATTGAGGCGCAGATCGACGTTATCGATCCACAGACGGACGCCGTCGTCGGCGCGGGTGTTGAACCGGTAGAGACCGGGTCTCAGATTCAGGGTCCGCGTCCATCTCGCCGAGAAGTTGTCGCTCGGCATCCAGGAGGCCGGGGCCCCCTCACCCCAGTCGAAGTTGATCTCGCCGTCGCTGCGGATCAGGGCCGGGCCGCCGCGAAGCTCCTTATTATCGTAATAGCGGCCCTGCCAGCCGGTCATGGCGTCGAGCCGGTCCCACCAGACGTGAAGGCCGGCCTCCCCGCCCTCCTCGAAATAATCGATCACCACCTCGTGGTTGCCGGCGCTCAGGGTGAGGTCGCCGTGGTGGGTGTTGGGCAGTTTCTGCTTGTGCCACGCGTCCACGACCTCCACGCCGTCCACGTAGATACGGACGCCGTCGTCGCTGCTGGCGTAGAATCGGTAGGTCCCGGCCTCAAATCCCAGCGTGCGGGCCCACCGCGCCGAAAAGCCGTCGTCCGGCACAGCGTCATTGGGGCTGCCGTAGCCCCAGTCGAAGTCGATGGCGGCGTCCCCCCGTTTGAAGACGGGGTCGCCGGCCAGGTTGGGGTTGTCGTAGTAAGCGCCGCTCCAGATCTCGTCCGAACCGATCTTCCGCCATCCAATCTGCATGGCGGCGTACCCGCCGCGCTCGTAGTACTCGATGCGGACGCGATGGACGCCGCCGGGCACCGTGTGGTCCACATAGGTCCAGGTGGCGGCCTGATCCTGCCAATCGTCGACGACCAGGACATCGTTGACCCAGACACGGAGGCCGTCGTCGGCCCGGTACGTGAAGCGGTAGGTGCCGCCCTCAAACCATAGATCCCGCGTCAACCGCGCCGAGAAGTTATCCACCGGCACCTCGTCCGCCGGGCTGTCGTATCCCCACTCGTGGTGGAGGTCGGTCTCATACCGGGTGGCGGCCGGCCCCCCGGCGAGCGTGGGATTGGCGAAGTACTCCGCGTACCATTCGCCGGCCGCGGAGACGGGCTGATCGGCCGGCAGGCCGAAGAGACCCATCACCAGAACTGCTAGAAGACATAGTCTTCGCAGACATAGTCTTCGCAGATATATCGTTGCGAAACGCCCCGTTAGGTTTTTCATCCAAAATCCTCCTGATGCGCGGATCGCCTATTCATTGAGATACCATGCCGGTCACGCGATTCGACACCGGTCTGTGTTTTGCGTCATGCGGGACGGGAAGTACCGTCTATCCTATTATACTATATCGCATGCTGTAGGTTGCATGAACTGACAGACGTCACGATTTTCTGCTCATCGCCACCAACCGCAGCGTCCGCCTTCCACCCTTATAGACGTGATATCCATGCAAAAAGTTCCATCCTGTGGATAACTTTCGCGATTATCCGCCTATTTATCCACAGTTTTCGATAGGTTATTC
>DAOTTS010000097.1:0-7934 GCA_034437735.1 Anaerolineae bacterium | reverse complement strand
GGGCATTGTGCGGATGGGATCGGCCTACGTACCGATGGATGAGGCGCTGGGGTTTGTTGCGGTGGATCTTTCTGGGCGGCCTTACGCGGTCTTTGAGGGGGAATGGACGGGCTCCGACGTGGGAGGAATTGCGGTGACGCTTTTCGAGCACTTCTTTGAGTCCTTGGCGGTGGCGGCGCGGGCCAACGTCCACGTCCGGATTCTCTACGGGCGGGACGATCACCACAAGGCTGAAGCCCTCTTCAAGGCGCTGGGACGGGCACTGGACGCCGCAACCCGCAAGGATCCCCGGCGCGGCGACCGGGTGCCATCGACCAAGGGGGTGCTGTGATGATTGCGTTGATCGACTATGGAGCCGGGAACGTGCGGTCGGTTCACAAGGCGCTGATGGCCGTCGGTGCTGAGGTGACCGTCACCGACGACCCGGAGGTGGTGAGTGGGGCGGAGAAGGTCGTGATGCCGGGGGTCGGCGCCTTTGGTGATTGTATGACCAGCTTGGAGCGGTTGGGCCTGATTTCGGCCATTCATCGGATCGTAGCCCGGGGCGTGCCGTTCCTCGGCATCTGCGTGGGGATGCAGGTGCTCTTTGATTATGGGGAGGAGCTCGGGGGGCACGCGGGGTTGGGGCTGCTTCCGGGCCGCGTCGTGCGCTTTGAACTTCCTGCCCAATATAAGGTACCCCACACAGGATGGAATCAGATCCGACCGGTGGATGCGACGCCGCTGCTCGACGCGCTGCCCGAGGGGGCGTGGGCCTACTTCAACCATGGGTATTACTGCCGGGCCGAATCGGACCATACCCTGGCGGTCACCGACTATGGCGAGGATTTTGCATCGGTGGTTGGGCGGGATCGGATGTATGGCGTCCAGTTCCATCCGGAGAAAAGTCAGACGGTCGGGTTGGCCCTGCTGCGCAGCTTTGTGGAGCGAGGATGACGTCTCCGGCGTTCTCCAAGGGTGAAAGGATAAGATAAATGGGTGCGTTTACGGTTTATCCCGCCATCGATCTTCGAGAGGGGCGGGTGGTGCGGTTGGCGCAGGGAGATCCGGATCGCGAGACCTCCTATGCGAGCGATCCCCGCCAGGTTGCCGAGCGGTGGTGCGAGGCCGGGGCAACGTGGCTGCACCTGGTGAACCTGGACGGTGCGTTCGGTGAGTCCGGAGAGGCGAACCAGCGGGCGCTGCGGTCGATACTGGAAACCCCGGCGCGGGTGCAGTTCGGCGGCGGTTTGCGGACGCTGGAGGCTATCCGGACGGCCCTGGATCTGGGTGTGGATCGCGTGGTCCTGGGAACGGTCGCGGTGGAGCGTCCGGCGTTGGTCCGGGAGGCCCTGGAGCGGTATGGCCCCGATCATGTCGCCGTCGGGGTCGATGCGGAGGACGGGATCGTCAAGATCCGAGGGTGGCAGGATGCGACCGACGTGAAAGCGGCGGATCTGGCGGGGGAGTGGTCGGCGATGGGAGGGCGCTGGTTGATCTTCACCGACGTCTCCCGAGATGGCATGGGCAGCGGCGTCAACGTTGCGGCGACCGCCGCGCTGGCTGAGTCAACCGAGCTGCAGGTAATCGCCTCCGGCGGGGTAGCATCGGCTAAGGACGTCGTTCGGGTGCGGGATGCGGGGCTGTCCGGCGTGATTATCGGCCGGGCGCTTTACGAGGGACAGATTGATCTCCGGGCGCTGTTGCGGGATTAAGGTGAGAGGAGTCTACGGATGTTAGCGAAACGGATTATTCCCTGCCTCGACGTCAAGGAGGGGCGGGTTGTCAAAGGCGTCAACTTCGTCAATCTCCGGGATGCTGGGGACCCGGTTGAACAGGCCCGGGTCTATGACGCCCAGGGTGCAGATGAGCTGGTTTTTTTGGACATCTCCGCGACCCACGAAGGGCGGCAGACGATGATCGAAGTCGTGCGCCAGGTCGCCGTGGAGGTCTTCATGCCCTTCACCGTCGGCGGTGGCGTGCGGACGATCGAGGACGTGCGCAATCTCCTGCTGGCGGGGGCGGACAAAGTGAGCATCAACTCGGCGGCGGTGCGCACGCCTGAGATTATTACCAAAGGCGCTGAGCGTTTCGGCAGCCAGTGTATTGTGATGGCGGTGGATGCGAAGCGTGTTTCGGAGGATCCGCTGAGGTGGGAGGTATATATCAGCGGGGGGCGGATCGCCACTGGATTGGACGCGGTGGAATGGTGCGTCGAGGGCGTTGAGCGTGGGGCGGGGGAGATTCTGCTCACGAGCATGGATGGGGACGGGACCCTGGCTGGGTACGACCTCGAACTCACCCGCGCCGTAGCGGAGGCCGTTTCGGTGCCGGTGATCGCCAGCGGTGGTGCCGGGGAGCTCTCCCACTTTGCCGAGGTGTTGACCGAAGGTCGGGCCGATGCGGCCTTGGCCGCCTCGCTCTTTCACGATCGCGTGCTGACGATTGAAGAGGTCAAGGATTACTTGAGAGATCAGGGGATCGTGGTTAGGGATTCGTAACTTCGGTTACAGTGCCGGGGACTTCTGAAGTATGAAGTCCCCGGCACTGTGAACGGCACCGGCATTTGGCCGATCTAAGAGGAGGCATATGGAGGAGAGACTGAAGTTCGATCAGCGGGGCTTGATCCCGGCGGTGCTGCAGGACGCAGAGACCGGGCAGGTGCTGATGGTCGCCTGGATGAACGCGGAGGCCCTGCGGCTGACCCTTGAGACCGGGGACGCCCACTTCTGGAGTCGAAGCCGCCAGGAGCTGTGGCATAAGGGTGCGACCTCGGGGAATTTTCAGCGGGTGCGGGAGATCTGGATGGACTGCGATGCAGATACGCTGCTCGTCAAGGTCGATCCGGCGGGGCCGGCCTGTCACACCGGGGAGACGAGTTGTTTCTTCCGGAAGCTTGGGGATGTTGCTGTTGAGGATGAGACGCAGGAGTCGTAAACGTGGATGACATGGATATCTTAGACGAGCTTTTTGCCGTGATCCTGGATCGAAAGGCGAATCCTACGCCGGGATCCTATACCGCGACCCTGTTGGCCGGGGGGGACGAGGTGCTCAAGAAGGTGGGGGAGGAGGCGATGGAGGTGATGCTCGCCGGCAAGGGCCAGAGCGACAAACGTGTGGTGGAGGAGGCCGCCGACCTCGTATACCATCTTCTGGTTCTACTGGCCAGCCGCGATCTGACGTTGGGTGACGTCCGCAAGGAGCTGGCGCGGCGGCGCAAGTGAGAAAAAAGCCTCGCTCTGAGTATTCAGAGCGAGGCCGTTTGGAATGCCGATCCCCATTGTTCGGTGGGATGACCTCAGGTGACGATCACTGAATTTTCGGCCCCGGGGTACTCGGTCGGGACGGTTTTATCGGCATCCTCCTCGTTGACCCACGTCTCACCGTTGACCAGATAGCGGAACGCGTGTTCATCGTCGATCGTCAGGTCGAGGGTCGCTTTGAAGTCCCCCTTCTTTAGGTGCGCCATGGGGGTGGCGGTCTCGTCCCAGTCGTTGAAATCGCCGACGAGGTAGATGGACTCGGCGTTGAGGGCTTCGGCTCTTTCCTTTTCAACTCTGAACGTCGTCTTGCATACCGGACGGCTCTTCAGAAACTGCTTCTTGATACTCATAGTTGCTCCTTTCTTGACTTGCTAATGGTTTGAATCCCCCCTACACAGTTTATTCTAACGTCGATGCGATGATCTTCAAGTTGACGGTACTAGGTAAGCGTTGCGTCGACGCAAATCCCCATTACAATAGGCTCAGTTCAACGATTCGTCACACTTTGAAGGAGGCGCGGATGGCCCAGCAAGACTCGGATCAGCTCAATATGCTCTTGATTCTCACCGATCAGCAGCGATACGATACCCTGGGATCTTACGGGGCGGAGATCTGTCGCACCCCCAATGTCGACCGCCTCGCGCGACAAGGGGTCCGTTTCGATCGTGCCTATACGTACGCGATGCCGTGCTCGCCCTCGCGTGCGGCTCTGTTTACGGGGCTTTACCCACACAAGAATCACGTCCGGGTCAACAGCGATCGCCTCAACCCGGACGTGCCGAACCTGGCCTCGGAGCTTGAGCAGGCCGGCTATCAGTTGGGATATGCTGGCAAATGGCACGTTGACGATCCGAAGGTGCCCAGCGATTACGGCTTCGAGGGCCAGGACTTCCCCGGGTACGGATACCCGGTCTATAAGGGATTGGTCGAGGGGCTGCGCTTCGGGCCCCGAGCCGACGGTCGGGGTGCCACCGATCACTACGAACGCTACTTGAAGGCGCACGGTTACGAAATCCCCAGGGTGCTGGTGGCGCACTACGGGGACAATCCGGGCAAGCAGGGGCAGGAGATGTACGCGCTGCAGTCCGGGAGCGTGGAGTCGAGTTTTGAGGCGATGGTGGCGGAGGAGACGATTGAGCTGCTGCGTACGATGAAGGCGCGTCAGGATGAGGACGGCTCCCCTTTCTTCATATGGACCAACTTCTGGGGCCCGCACACCCCCTGCTTCATCCCCGAGCCGTACTACTCGATGTACGATCCCCAGGAAATTCCGGAGGAGCCCAGTTTCCGGGAGGCGTGGGAGCGCAAGCCGTTCGTTCAGCAGCTCGTCGAGCGTTACTGGGGACTTTCGGAGGGCGGTTGGGAGCGGTGGCGGGAGATCGTGGCCCGGTATTGGGGATACGTGACGATGATTGACGATCTGGTGGGACGGATTGTGGCGGAGCTGGAGGCTTTGGGATGTGCGGATCGGACGCTGATCGTCTTTGGCACCGATCACGGTGACGCGATGGGCGCCCATCGGCTGATCGAAAAGGGCCCGTTTGCCTACGAGCAGACGTACCGGCTGCCGTTGGTCGCCGTTCATCCTGATAACCCGGCGCCGGGCGGCGTCTGCGATGAGTTTGTCTATCTCCAGGATCTCTTCCCTACCTTTCTCGATGTAGCCGGACGTCCGGTACCCGACGTACCCGATACGCAGAGTATCCTGGCCCAACTGCGGGGCGAGGATGCCGCGACCGGGCGCGATAGCGTCTACGCCCAGTTCTTTGCGCAGCTCTTCCGGTACGAGCAGCGGATTGTCCGCACCCGCACGCATAAGTTCGTCTATAACCACGCCGACATCGGCGAGCTTTACGACCTGGAGCACGACCCGTGGGAGATGGAGAACCTCTTCGACCGGCCTGAGGCTGCGGAGGTGCAGGCCGCACTGATCGAAAAGATGCGCGAGCACATGGTAAGGTTGGAGGATCCCATCCTACGGGACTTCGACGGTATTCGACACGTTTACTGAAGATCATGATCGATCAAGGAGTGAAATAGGATATGAAACGCCCTAAACTATCAGTTCGTATTGGATCTGACGCGCCATCCGATCAATTGCAGTTCGTCAAGGAGCTGGGTGTCAGCCACGCCTACACCTGGGTGCGCGAGGATCAGCGCGATTATGAGTCCCTGGCCCGACTCCGCGAGCGGGTGGAGGACGCGGGCTTGACCCTCTACAACGTGGGGAGCTACGAGATCGCGAAATCGGACAAGATCCATCTGGCGCTCCCCGGTCGGGATGCGGTGATCGCGGAGTTCCAGGACTTCGTGCGGAATCTGGGTCGCGCGGGGATCACGGTGACCACCTTCACGTGGGAGCCGACCCAGGTGTGGAGCTCGGAACCTGGGGAGACGCGCGGCGCCAAGGCCCGCCGTGTGGACCTGGCCGAGATGCACGCGCGCCCGATGACCCACGGCCGCCGCTACACAGAGGACGAGATCTGGGAGAACTTCGCTTATTTCATGGAGCAGATGATGCCGGTCGCGGAGGAGGCAGGAGTGCGGATGGCGCTCCATCCCAACGACCCGCCAGCTGAGTCCTTGGGCGGTATCCCCAACCTGATCCACAGCTTCGAGAGCTACAAACGGGCCTTTGAGGTCGCCGACAGCCCGAACCTGGGCATGGAATTCTGCACCGGATGCTGGCTGGAGGGCGGGATGGAAGGGTTCGGCGACATCTTTGAGGGGATCCGCACGTTCGTGGCGGACGACCGGGTGCTGCTGGTGCACTTCCGTAACGTCAGTTCGCCTCTGCCCACGTTCGTTGAGACGTTCCTGGACAACGGATATATGGATATGTACCGGGTGATGCGGACCTTCTACGAGGCCGGGTACGAAAACACGATCACCCTCGATCACACGCCGAAGTTCACCACGGACGATCCGCGCGCGACCGGCACCGCGTACGCGATCGGCTATATGCGGGCGCTGATGGAGCGGGCGGAAGCCGAATTGGGAGAAGGGTGAGCCGAGGATGACGCTAGCCGACGACCGCTTTCGCGCGTTGAGGTTTGAATACCCGGAGAGGATCCCGGTTTCGGTCAGCATCCTGCCGGCGGCGTGGATGAAATATCGCGAGGCCCTGGACGATGTGCTGGATCGCCATCCGGCCTTTTTCGACGACCGTAGCCGGGAAGGGCACGATTACGACGCGATCTATCAGGAGACGTACCGGGAAGGGACGCACGTCGACGCGTGGGGGTGCGTGTGGTCGAACGTGAAGGCCGGGATGGAGGCTATCGTCACTGAGCATCCGGTCCCGACCCGCGCCGACGTGCGGGCGCTGACGGCCCCCGAGGAGGATATTGGGTTCCCCCACGGGTTTATGTACCTGCGGCTTCAGGATCTGCGCGGCTTCGAGGCCTTGATGATCGACTTTGCCGAGGAGCCGCCGGAGCTTCAGATGCTCATCGACAAGGTGCTGGCGTACAACCTGCGCCAGGCCCGGCTGCGACTCGAAGCGCTGAAGGCCCGGGGCGAGGAGGGTACCCTCGTCAGCTTTGGGGACGACCTGGGCCTGCAACACCGGCTCCCCATCAGTCCCAGGATGTGGCGCCAATACCTCAAGCCGTGTTACCGGGCGATCTACACGCCCTTCTGCGAGGCCGGGTACGACGTCTATATGCACACGGACGGTCACATTGTCGAAATCATCCCCGACCTGGTCGACGCCGGCGTCAACGTGATCAACCCTCAGATCGGAGCGAACGGGCTGGAGGCTCTGGCGGCGACGTGCAAGGGCAAGGTCTGCGTGGATCTGGATCTGGACCGCCAGCGGTTCCCGTTCTTCACCCCGGAGGAGATCGACGACCACGTCCGCGAGGCGGTAGAGGTCCTCGGCTCTCCTGCCGGGGGCTTATGGCTGAAGACGGAGATCAACGAGGACGTGCCCCTGACGAATATCGACGCGATCTTGACCGCGCTTGAAAGGTATCGCGATTACTATCGGTGAACTCTCTCTTCGTTTGGTTTTTTTTGATCGCTTAACGGGGTGAGTATTCCTGCATCACGTTCTGCGAAAGCGGCGGAGATCGCTCTCCCTTGATTTCAGCCTTCCGGTGACTCTCGCTTGTTCGCCGCGGCGCCGGTTTTTTGGCGTATTGCCGGTGCTATTACCTTGACCACGAGTACGTTTAGCGCTGCCATAACAGGAATCGCGATGAGTGCCCCCAATACACCACCGATCGACCATCCGGCAAAAATGGAGAAGAGGGTTATCAAGGGTGAGATGTTTGTCTGCGGGTGCATCACGTTGGGCGCGATGATGTTGCCCTCCAGCTGTCCCAGGGCGACGGCGAAGACAAGGGTGATCAGTGCCTTGATCGGTGCCTCAAGGAAAGCAATCAGTACCATTCTCACGGTACTTTTTGCAGATTGAGAGCGGTCAGTTTGTTGGCATTCGATGTCTCATCCCTGAAGAAGAGTTTTCGCTCCATCAATCCAGATGGGCGTGCTGTATGTGTTTTGACGCGTTCGCGGGCAGGTCTTTTGGGGAGCCGGAAGGTGCGACGCAAAGAGTTCAAATGCGGCGCACCTTTTTGGGCTGTTAAACCTTGCGAAGTGCTTCGTTCAGATCCTGGCGGTTGGCCTGCTGGGCTTGTTGTCTATCTCCCTGCTCTGAGCCGTCCTCGGATTCACGCTCTGTGGTCA
>DAOTTS010000096.1:0-8456 GCA_034437735.1 Anaerolineae bacterium | reverse complement strand
CAAACGACACGTCACCGCGTGTCACAGCACACAAAAAAGAGGCAGTCATTGAAAACACCCCCAGGTTGCGTTATAATGCCGAAGGTGGGAGTCGAACCCACATGGGCAAAGCCCGAGCGAGTTTGAGTCGCTTGCGTCTGCCTATTCCGCCACTTCGGCGCGAAGCCGATGACCCAGCGGTCACCGAATTTCGTTCTGTAAGTATAGCCAACTTCCGATAGAGGTCAAGAGCGCGGCAGCAACTAAGGAGCTCCGTAAAAGTTCCTTGAACACCCGCCCCCGGGGACGGGGGCTACGAGCGAGCGAGGTAGAGGTCAAGAGCGCGGCAGCAGCAGAGAGGCAGATGGGCGTACCAACCGGGGTAACAACAGGAGGATCGGATCAAGCCATGAATGAGACGTGGGATGAAGAGGCGTTGGTGCAGGCCGCACGGCGCGGCAATCTTGACGCATTCAACGAACTGATTCTGCACTATCAGACCCAGGTCTACAACCTGGCCTATAGCATCATGCACGATCCGGCAGCCGCCGACGATGCGACCCAGGAGGCGTTCATCTCCGCGTACAAAGCGCTGGACCAGTTTCGGGGCGGATCCTTCCGGTCGTGGCTGCTGCGCATTGTGACCAACGCCTGTTACGATGAACTCCGTCGTCACAAGCGCCGTCCCCAGGTCTCGTGGGACGACTTTGGGGATATGGAGGAGGAGGCCAATCCCCACCTCGCTGATGGGGGCCCGGAGCCGGAGGATACCCTCCAACAGGAGGAACTCCGCGATCTCCTGGATCAGACCATCGCTCAGCTGCCCGAACACCAGCGCACGGCCCTGGTGCTGATCGACCGGATGGGGCTCGCCTACAAAGAGGCTGCCCAAGTGATGAACGTACGTCTGGGCACGGTCAAATCACGCGTAGCCCGAGCCCGACGTGAGATGCGTGACCTATTACAACAGAATCGGGAACTTTTACCCTCCCGTTATCGTCTAAAAGATAGTTAATAACGTGGAGGACTAAACTATGGCCAAAAGAACGTGGAAAGACACAGATCTCTCGGCCTACATGGATGGGGAGCTCGATCCCGAGACGACCCAGGCCCTGGAAACACGCCTGGCGGAGGATCCCGCGCTTCAACAGCGGCTCGACCAACTGGTCGAGGTCTCGACCCTCATCCGTGCCGTGCCGATGCGGGAGCCCCCGCGCAACTACCTGCTAACCGAGGCGATGGTCGCCGAGCCGGAACCGGAGCCGGAACAGCGGTCGGGTTTCCGCCTGCCGCTGTGGGCGATGCGTCTGGCGACCTCGCTGACAGCCGCGGCCTTCGTGGTCTCCCTGAGCCTCAGCCTGGTTCAGCAGGGGCTCTCACCGAGAATGATGATGGAGGAGAGCGCCGGCGAACCACAGGCGGAGATGATGAAGCTGGAAGGTGAGCCGACGGCGACGGTAGGCGTCCGGGCGCTGGAGCTGGAATCCGAGGAAGCCGCCCCCGTTGAGGAGGCCCCGGCTGAGCCGCTGCCGACGCCTATGCCTCAGGCGACGTTGACTACCAAGGAGGAAATGGCCCTGGAAGCGATGCCGGGCGGCCCTGGGGTCGAGCAGGAAGGGCTGGGCGGCGGTGGGGAACCGCCGGTCGCGCCGGAAGCCGCGTCCGAGGAAGAGACGTTGGCGGATGCCCCTGCCCGTGACACGAGCGAAGCGGAAGCCGCTGAGGGTGAGGCATCCGAAGCTGAAGTCGAAGTCGCAGAGGCCGAGGTCGCGGACGCCGTCAGTGCCAGCCCAACGCCCGAACCGGCGCAGCCGGAGATCGCCACCGCCGAAGATGCGCCGGAGCCCCCTCCGAAAACGCTCGGTCAAGACGAAGCATTGGGTCCCCCCCCCGCACCACCGGTCGAGACGCCGGAGAGAGCCCTGCGCCCGAACCGCTGGCGGTGGCTGGCGGCGGTAATGGGGACGCTCACGGCGGTCTTAGGGGCCCTCACGATCTGGACGTCCCGAAACCGCCGGTGATCCTGACAAGGCGCATCCAACTGATTGAACAACCGATACTGTGGACGCTGACTGTGTTCGCCTTTCGCGCGTGACACATGATACAAACCAATACTGTGGGTATGATATGGACGAACCTTTAGACGAATCTATACAGCCGGCGTCGTTCTTCGGAACAAGACCGGATCTCAACTACTGCGCGGTATGCGGGTCCTCTCTGGAGGACCGGCACGCGTTCGGCAGGGAGCGGCGTTACTGCCCCCACTGCCAACGGACCGTTTTCCACGAGCACAAGGTCGCCGCTGCCGTGCTGATCACGCGGGATGACGTCACGCAGGATGACGTCTCGCAGGATGACGTCACGCAGGATTATGGCAGCGTGCTTCTCGTGCAGCGTGCCCGGCCTCCCTACCGAGGTCGTTGGAGCCTGCCGGCGGGGTTTGTCGACGTTGACGAGGCACCGGCCGCGGCCGCCGCCCGCGAGTGTCTTGAGGAGACCGGGTTGCACGTTAAGATCACGCACTTGCTTGAAGTGATCGGAGGGCAGAGACAGACGGGCGGTGCGGACATCGTCATCATCTACCGGGGCGTTCGGACCGGCGGCGACCTGGCGGCGGGCGATGACGCCCGCGACGCGAGGTTCTTCCCCCTCAACCAACTCCCCACCCTGGCCTTTACATCGACCGTCCGGACGCTGGCACGATGGCGCCGGCAACGCAACGGAGAGAGTGTATGACCCGTCACCGACCGATGCTGCTGTTCCTGATCCTGCTACTGACCCTGAGCATCACCGCCTGCCAACCCACCCGGCTTCTGAACGGCTATGAGGCCCGGGCCGAACACGCCGAGGCGACGGCGAGCGACCCCGAACCGACCGCCACAGAGCCGCCCCCCACACCGACCGAGACGCCAACCGCCACCGAGACGGCAACCGTCACAGCAACGTCAACGCCTCCGCCGACGCCGACCGATACTCCCACGGCATCGCCTGTCCCGCCGACACCGACCCCGGTCCCGCCGACGGCCACGGCGACCGCCACACCGGAACCGGCGCCGCCGACGCCCACCTATCCACCGCCCCCGGAATCCGTCAACGTCCCGGTGCTGATGTACCACTACATCTCCGAGATGCCGGCCGACGCGGACGTCTACCGCCAGGACCTCACGGTGACCCCAACGACGTTCGACGCCCAGATGGCCTATCTGTCCGAACAGGGATACCACACCGTGACGCTGGCTGACGTGTACGAGACGCTCTCCACCGGCAAACCGCTGCCCGACAAGCCCATCGTCCTGACCTTCGACGATGGCTACCGCGACGCCTATACGCAGGCGATGCCCATCTTGCAGCGATACGGCTTCACCGGGGAGTTCTTCGTCCTGGCGACGCCGGCCCATTATGAGTCGCCCCAATACCTCTCGTGGGATCAGGTGCGCCAGATGGCGGAGGCCGGGATGTCCATGCAGCCCCACGGTCGGGATCACAAGGAGCTCACCAACCGGGCGTACGACTTCCTGGTCTACCAGATTCTGGGAGCCAAGGAAGCGGTGGAAGCCCACACCGATCGACCGGTCACCTTCTTCTGCTACCCGTCGGGCCGTCACGACAAGGACACCCGAGCGGTCGTCGCTTCCGCGGGCTACCAGGGCGCCGTGACCACAGCCTGGGGCACCGAGTTGCGCCTCGACAACCGTTACGAATGGCCCCGCATCCGGATCAAGGGCGCGTGGTCCATCGAGCAATTTGCCCAGATCCTGGACAGCTTGCAGCCATGACCGCACCGGGATCGATGCGAACTTGCACGCCTGGCACAAACCAGCGATAATGGGGAGCAATGACGTTAACGAATCCGGGGAGAGGACGACGATCATGCGACGATGGCTAATCGTGCTGCTGCTGGGGGTCACCCTGGCCTGCAACTTTCCGGGGCTGCCCGCCCGGCCTTTCAACACCCCGCCAACGGAAACGTCGGCGCCCCAGGACGAGGAGAAGACAACCGATCCGGGGAGTCCGGACGCGGACGAGGAGGTCGACCCCATCGAGACGGCGACGGCAACGCCGGACCTGCCGACTGCAACGCCGACCGAGACCCCGACGCCCACGATGACCCCAACCCTCACGCCCACGGCAAAGGTCGTCATCGAGCCGGGTCCGCCCCTGACCTTCAACGATCCGGCGTGGGAGCTGGTGGAGTGGCACCCCGTCCCCGGCACCGGGGAGTGGGAGGGCACCTTACGCCTCAACATCACCGGCGGAACGCCCCCGTATCGCTCGCAGATTGAGAACAAGCCCATCGTCAACGGGCTGGAGGTCACCACCAAGTGGCGCCTCTGCAAGGCAATGCCAGCCACGGTTCGGGTCTGGTCCGCCGACGGCCAACAGGCTGAGACCGGCATCTACGTGTGGGAATTGGGCTGCAAGGAGGACTAGGAGACCTGTGCCACGACCAACCGCACCTACAGGAGGATCACCGTGAAGTCAGCGGTCTACGAGAGACACGAACGCCTCAAGGCGTTCCCACCCGCGCAGTTCGTCTATATCCTCTACCGGCGGATCGTGGAGCAGGGCGCCCGCCCCCTCTGGCTGTGGATCCAGGACAAGATTGTGCGCCGGATCAAGGGCTATTCGCCCCCGCATCTGAGCAGGGTCGCGCCCCAGCTCTACGTGGGCGGGCAGCACACCCAGCGGGGGCTGGAGGCGATGCAAGCGGAGGGCATCTGCGCTGTCGTCAATATGCGGGAGGAATTCGACGACGACGCCCATGGGTTGGCCCCCCGCCATTACCTCTGGCTGCCCATTACCGACGACACGGCGCCCTCGCGGCAGGATCTCGAAACCGGCGCAACCTTCATCCGGACCCACGTCGCGCAGGGAGACGGCGTCTACGTCCACTGCGCCGCCGGGGTGGGGCGCGCGCCGACCATGGCCGCGGCGTACCTCGTCCATGAGGGCGCGACGCCGGACGAGGCCTGGGCTGAGATCAGGCAAGGCCGGCCCTTTATCCGACCGACCCCGCCGCAACTGGACGTGATCCGGGCCTACGCCGAGCACCGGCGGGCCCCACAGGATCGCTCAGCCGCCCAAGCGTCCGGCGCGAGCGTGCACGCGGCAGCCGCAGCCGCGCCCCATCCCGATCCCACGGACCAGGACGGGGCGCTCGAATCCCGGGTGCAGCAGGCCTTCGAGCGCATCGCTGGCGATGCCGGATTGACCGGCGACCTGACCGATGCGCAGGCGAAAGCCCTGTTGGCCTGGGCGGAGTCAGAGATCCGACGTCTGGTACAGACCACCCAGGGGATGGAGGACGACCGCGCCTGGGAGACGCTGGATCCCAAACTGGCCACCCTTCGGCGGCACCTGCGGGACGTCGCGCGACAGAGCGCCCGCGCGGAGCACCCGATGGCGACGCTCCGGGCGCGCTTATTCCCCCCAGACTATCCCAATCCGGACGCATCCTAAGTCCGCGCTGCCATGAATGACCTATCGATGATTCGCCTCACCCTTCACATCGTTCCTTACAAGGCAGGAGACCCATGACCCAAAACTCAGAGTCCGGAAAACGCATCGGCATCAAAGAATTCCTGCTCACCCTCTTCCTGATGATCATCGTCTATCTGGGCTCCGACGTCCTGGGCATCGATCTCACCAGCCCCGGCACGGTCATCGATCCGGATCCCACCGGCGAGGTCCGGGTGCTCTTCACCGCCCCGCAGTCCTCGGACGGCGAGGTGATCACCACCGGCGGTCTGGATGGACGCCTCGCCGAGGCGATCGACACGGCCCAGGAGACCGTGGACGTCGCCGCCTACGACTTCGACCTGGCCCCGGTCGCCGACGCGCTGGTGCGGGCCGACGCGCGCGGCGTCCGCGTCCGGCTGGTCAGCGACAGCGACTACGCCGACGAACTCGGTCCCGAGACGCTCCAGGCGGCAGGCATTCCGGTGGTCTTTGACGACCGTGACCCTTTTATGCATAATAAGTTCGTGGTGATCGACGGGTCGGTCGTGTGGACGGGCTCGTGGAACCTGACCGAGAACGGCACGTACCGCAACAACAACAACGTGCTCGTCTTCACCTCGACGCCGCTGGCGGCCAACTACACGACGGAGTTCGAGGAGATGTTCGTCGACCGCGCGTTCGGCGCGACCTCGCCCGAAACGATCCCGTATCCTAGGATCGACCTGAACGGCGTCCAGGTAGAGACGGTCTTCGAGGCCGAGGGCAACGTCCGGGCGCGGATCCTCGCGCTGTTGGCCGAGGCGGACACCAGCGTCTACGTGATGGCGTTTGTCTTCACCGACGACGCGCTCGCCGAGGCGCTGATCGACCGGCACCGGGCCGGGGTGGACGTGGTGGCGGTGATCGAGGCCCGCAACGCCGAAGGGCCGGGCTCGGATTATGACCGGTTGCGGCAGGCCGGGGTCGAGATCCTGGAGGACGGGAACCGGTATATTATGCATCACAAGGTGATGATTGTGGACGAGGCGGTGGTGGTGACGGGGTCGTACAATTTCAGCGCCAGCGCCGCCGACCGGAATGACGAGAATGTGGTGATTGTGGAGAGCCCCGACGTGGCAGCGCGGTATGTGGCGGAGTTCTGGCGGGTTTATGAGGCGGCAGACGCAGCCGCACCGTAGGCCGGCAGATCCCGCTTCCGGCTACGCCACTCTTCAAGACAAGAGGACATGGTACAATATGTGCAATCCACCTAACGAGTCTGAGGAGGCAGCAGTGAGGACGGAGTCGACGACAGCGTGAATGCATCCGACCGCCAAGCCAACTGACTCACTGAGCACTGAAGAGCAAAAACTATGATCAATTTATCACAAGTGCAATCTTTTGCGGACCGACTGGACGACAGTTCCAACAGACGGGCCATTTTAGTCGGGTTGCTCATTACTGCTTTGGTTTTGCGTTTGGCCGTCGCTTTGATTCTACCTGTCGACTACCGTCTTCGAAAGGATGCTGTCTTATACGTCTCCGTTGCCGATCATCTACTCGACTACGGCGTCTATGGTGAGGAGCCGAACGTCCCCTTTGCCTTAGTTCCACCACTCTACCCAATGTTCATCGCAGGGAACTTTGCGCTTAGCGGGCGTAGCTTGATGGCAGTGCGCTTAGCCCAGGTCGCCGCCAGTGTCCTTACTGTCTGGTTTACTTACCTTGCTGGCAAGCGCACCTTTTCGGCTCACGTCGGGCTGGGCGCAGCCCTGATCTGTGCGGTCTATCCACCTTTTGTGGTCTACGTCGCACCTTATCTGACGGAAGGGCTCTATATCCCTCTTTTGGCACTCTACTTGGCACTTTTTATAAAGTCGCTCAAAGAGCCTTCCTTCAAATATACAGCCCTGAGCGGATTAGGGTTTGGTTTAACAATGCTGACCAAGGAGACACTAATCGCCTTTCCTCTAATCCTACCGGTGATATTCTGGTGGGCCAAGTTCAGCTTTGAACAAGCCGTACGGTATCTGGTTGTGTTTGCTATAGTGACACTGCTAGTGCTTTCCCCCTGGCTTGTGCGTAACTACGTCACGTTTGGTCACACTTTCTATACAAGTCGCACTGCCCACATTCAACATCAGTTAACAGGAACCGGATACTTGACACCGCGCTATGAAGAAAGAACTGAAAAGCTTGAGCAACCCGTGAGCCAATCTGACGATAAATACGAGTATTATCAGCAATATGGTCGCACCAGTGATCTCTGGGATGTAGGCTT
The DNA here is from genome assembly GCA_034437735.1 of Anaerolineae bacterium. Classification (GTDB taxonomy): domain Bacteria; phylum Chloroflexota; class Anaerolineae; order B4-G1; family SLSP01; genus PWVB01. The sequence continues at coordinate 757 of DAOTTS010000096.1, read as the reverse complement.
TTTTCTCCATCAGCCGGGCACCTATCTCCGCTACCTCTTCAACCGCTTGGTCGAATTCTGGCTGCATCCCACCGGGCTGTGGTCTCTGCCGGAGATATTCATTATACGAACTGGATACATCATTGCACACATTGGGATGCTGGGATTAGCTATCTGGCAAATGATCGTCAATTTACGTCGACGTGATAAGATCACCGGTGGGTTGGTGCTTATCTTGTTGTACATAACAATAGTGGGCATCTTGTTTCGGCGTCCTAACCCCCGCTATAACTTACCCTTTTTAACCATTATGTTCATCTTCGCTGCCAAGGGCGCGCTGGTGCTTCTTGGTCAGTTTGCAGCCCGAACTCCCCTGCTCGCTCAGCGTCCAGAATCATAGGTTCACGTGGCAGAGCGTAAATCTAAATCAGAAGGGCTAGCAGCCCAGACAGTCAAGGGGTCGGCTTACAGCATTGGAGCCTCCGCGGTGACGATGGTGCTGGGCTTGGGACGCTCCGTGTTGATGGCCCGATTGCTAACGCCGGAGGACTTTGGCGTCGTGGCGTTCGCACTGACGTTCTTGAATTTCACAGCACCTCTGCGTCAATTCGGACTCAATCAAGCCCTGATCCACCGAAAATCGAATGAGAAACTGCCCTTTGATAGTGCGTTGGCTGTTCATTTCTCTCTGCGGCTAGTCCTAGCGGGCCTTTTTGTGTTGCTCGTTCTCGCTGCCATACCGGTACTGAAGCACTTTTACCCTCAAAAACACTTGCTT
>DAOTTS010000095.1:0-17903 GCA_034437735.1 Anaerolineae bacterium | reverse complement strand
AGGCGAGTGACGGATGGCAAAAAAAGAGGAAAATGTAGAAAACGAAGTGACTGTGGACGAAGTGGAGACGGCGGAAGAGGCGGAGGACGTCCCCGAATCTGGTGACGTGATCGAGGGCGAGGTTATCGACGCCGAAGTCGTTGAGACTGAGGTTGTCGAGCTAGAGGCCGCCGGCGCCGAGACCGAGGCGGTTGAGGCGGAGGTGGTGAGCGAGGCTGAGGTCGACGTCGAAGGCTCGGAGGCCCAGCTTCAGGCGATCCAGGAGAAGCTGGAGGAGGCCGAGGCGACGGCGCAGGAGTACCTCGGCGGCTGGCAGCGCGCCCAGGCGACCTTTGAGAATTACCGGAAGCGGATGCAGAAGGAGCGCGAGGAGTGGCGGGCCACGTCCAACGCGCAGTTGCTCGGCAAGCTGCTGCCGATTCTGGATGACTTCGATCGGGCTTTCTCCATGATGCCGGAATCGCTCAAGGACGATGCGTGGTTCAGCGGTATCAAGCTGATCCAGCGTAAGATTCAGTCGATCCTCGAGACCGAGAACGTGGCGCCGATGGATGCGGAGCCGGGCGACACCTTCGACCCCAAGTTCCACCAGGCGGTGCTCCATCAGGAGACCGAGGATTTTGAGGACGATCAGATTATGACCGTGGTGGAGAAGGGGTACGTCCTGGGGAAGCGGGTGCTGCGTCCGGCGATGGTCGTCGTGGCCAAGGCCCCGCCCGAACCCGAGCCGGAGGAGGAACCGACGATCGCGGATGCGGACGAGCCGGAGACGGAGACCGAGGACGATGCTGCTGAGTCAACGGAGTGTGTATGAGTAGGAATTATTATGAAGTGCTGGGTGTGTCGCAGGATGCTAGTGCCGACGTGATCAAGAAGGCGTACCGGAAGATGGCGCGTAAGTACCATCCGGACGTCAACCACGAATCGGACGCTGAGGAACGGTTTAAAGAGGTCAATGAGGCGTATGAGGTCCTTTCCGACAGCGAGAAGCGGTCCATTTACGATCGCTACGGCGAAGAGGGCCTCCAGGGGATGGGCGGCTTCGACTTCGGCGGCATGCGGGATCCCTTCGACATCTTTGCGGAGGTCTTCGGCGATCTGGGTGGGTTCGGGGGATTCGGCGGACGCGGGCGGCAGGGACCCAGGCGCGGTAATGACATCCGCACCCGACTCACCATCTCCTTTGAGGAGGCCGTCTTCGGCGTCGAGAAGGATGTCGAGATTCGCAGCCAGGAGACCTGTCCGGTCTGCAGCGGATCCGGGGCCGAACCGGGAACTACACCGGAGACCTGCCCCGAGTGTGGCGGCTCCGGTCAGACGCGCCAGGTCCAGCGGACGATCCTGGGCTCGTTCGTCAACATCACCACGTGCCAGCGCTGTGAGGGGCAGGGCACCGTCGTCAAGTCCCCCTGCCACCGCTGTCACGGCGCCGGTCGTATTTACCAGGAGCGGAAGATCTCCGTCTCCGTGCCGGCGGGCGTGGCGGATGGTATGACGATCCGGCTCTCCGGACAGGGGGAGCCGGGGGAGCGCAACGGCCCCCGTGGCAACCTCTACATCACCCTCAACGTGAAGGCACACAAGTTCTTCAAGCGCCGGAACAACGACGTGATGCTGGAGCTGAAGATCAACGTGGCGCAGGCGGCGCTGGGTGACGCCATCCAGGTGCCGACGCTGGACGGCGAGCGTGAGATCACGATCCCGACGGGAACGCAGTCAGGCGCCATCTTCCGGCTCCGGGGGATGGGCGTGCCGGTGCTTCGTGGCAGCGGGCGCGGGGATCAGTTGATCGTCGTCCAGGTCGCGATCCCGGACTCGCTGAGCGATGAGCAGCGGGATCTCTTCACGCAGCTGGCCGATACCCTGGGCACGGAGGTCGTCGTCCAGGAGAAACAGGGCTTCGTCGATCGGCTCCGCGAGGCCCTCGGTATCTAGTGGGGTTTGTCAAAGTCCCCGGCACTTGTGGTTTTCAAGTGCCGGGGACTTGGGTTCTCAGGGAGGCAACATGGAGTGGATTGAGGTCAGCGTCTGGGTGATACCCGAGGCCGCCGAGGCGGTCTCCGAGCTGCTGAGCCGCTACGCGCCGCAGGGGGTCGCCATTGACATGGGCGCGGGCGAGGATGAGGCTGAGGAGGACTGGGCCGCTCGGGATCGGCCCCCTGACGAACCGGTCACAGTCCGTGCCTATCTGAGCAAAAAGGCTGCGGATGGCGGGGCTCGCCGGGCGATCGAGGAGGGTCTCTGGCATCTCAGCCAGATCTGGGACGTCATCCCCGAACCGACCTTTCGGGCTATTCCCGACCAGGATTGGACGGCGGGCTGGAAATCGCGGATGCCCATCCTTCATCTGGGCCGCCGGATTGTGATCAAGCCCACCTGGCAGGATCACACCCCGGCGGAGGGTGAGATTATGCTGGAGATGGACCCGGGGTTGGCCTTCGGCACCGGTCTTCATCCCACTACGCAGCTCTGTGTCGAGGCGACGGAGGATCTGGTCTGTCCCGGCGACCGCGTCCTGGATCTGGGCACCGGCACCGGTATCTTGGCCCTGGTTGCCGTCCGGCTGGGTGCGGGCTCGGTCCTCGCCGTCGATACCGACGCGAACGCCGTCGCGGCAGCGCGGCAGAACATCGCCGCGAACAATGCCGAGGATGCCATCGAGCTGCGGCAGGGCTCCCTCGCGGACGTCGAGGGTCGCTACGACGTGGTCCTGGCGAACATCCTGGCGCCGGTCATCAACAGGATGGCCGAGGCGGGGCTGGCATCCAGGCTGCGGGCCGGCGGGACGTTGGTTGCCTCCGGCATTCTGAACGAGCAGGTCGCAGGGGTCGTTGAGACCCTGGCTGCCCATGGGCTCCGCGTCACGGAGCGCCGCACGAGCCAGGAGTGGGCGGTGCTGGTCGCGAAACTTGCCGGCTAGGTGGAGCGTCGGCTCGACGGGCTGCTAAGGTAGTTCCAGAATTTAAACCATCCCAAACTGGGTGCTTTCTCCCTGGAAACTCCCGGTTATTAGGATGGCTTGTTCTTTGGAAACGGCCTAATCGACGGTGACCTCTTCTTCGGTCGAGGCCCATTCGAAGAAGCCGCGCGTCTCAAGGGTCTGGTCCGCGATCTGCTCCGCGATCTCCATACGCACCTCGACCGGGCTGCTTCCATAATAGCGCCTCACCTTCGCGGCGAGCGTCGGGGCAAGGTTCTCCAGGGCTGTGAGGAGGTCCTTATCTCGTGGCAGGCGGCGTTGGGCCTTGAGGAACGTATAGTGGATCATATCTCTGACCGCCAGGTTCATGATCATCATCGCGGTCTCCGGCCTCTCCGACGCGACGTCGGTCGCATCCTCATAGCGGGTCGCGGCCCCGTAGCGAACCTGGGTCAACCGCTCATCTGACGGCTCGAAGGGCTTGGCGAGCGCGTCCTTTGCCTCCTCGATCACCGTGTCGACCTCAGGGCCCAATTTCAACACGACGAACCCCGTACTCACCATATGGGCGGTGATGGGCCGCCCTTCCTTGCCCTCCGCTCGTATATAGTCGCGGACCTTGGGCACCGGGTTGATAAAGATCTCGGTCGGCACCCCGTTGTACCACCGCTGTACCCGCTGACGCCGGAGATCTCGCCTGAGCACGTAGAGATCGAGGTCGCTGGTCGGATGTGGCGTGCCGCGCACGATCGTGCCCGAGGCGATGATCCCCAACACGTCAGGGATCCATCTCAGAATATCACGGACCGCCGCCTTTAAAGCCTGATCGTAAGGATCGCTCAGGTGCGGCCACCGGGCAGCCGCAAAACGGTGGGCGACCTTCTCCTCGTCCGTCTGCGCTACAGGGAGGTCCATCCTACCACCTCCCGTCGCTGGAAGCGGGCGAGCCGGTCAAACCCGGCCGCGCGTGCGAGTTCTCGCACCCGATCGAATCCATAGGCAATGTGCTCAGGGTGGTGTGCATCCGATCCGAAGACCAGGATCTCGCCGCCCAACTCGCGGTACCATTGTAGCACCTGGAGGTCGGGCAGCGGCTTGCCCAGTCCCTTGTGCAGGCCGGACGTGTTGATCTCGATACCCCGCCCCGTCTCGATAAGGTGACGCAGGGCGTGCCGGATCTTGGCCTCAAACGGCGCCAGCGCCATCGTGTGTCCAAAGAGCGCCCAGGAGTCCCGCCGCACCAGATCCAGGTGCCCCAGCACGTCGAAGTCGGCGTGCTCAACCATCACGATCAGTTCATCGAAGTAGCGGTGATACGTCTCGCGTATGCCCCGCGCGAATGCGGGGCGCTCCCATCCGGCCTGACCGCCGAGCCAGTGAACCGATCCAATGACCAGGTCGAAGTCCCAGCGATCCAGGAGCGTGCCGGCCTGGCGGGGAAAATCGTGCGGATTGCCCAACTCGATGCCGGCCAAGATGTCGAGGGCGTCACCGAACTGCGCGCGGACGGCTTCCAGGTCGGTGAAATAGGCCTCAAGATCCAGGTAGCCATAGGCTGGATCCTCGGGATACCATTCTCCGTGTTCCGTGAATGCCAGGCCCCTGAGCCCCTGTTCCTGGGCTGCCTGGGCCATAATGGGCATAGACTTGGATCCATCGGGGGAATGCAATGAGTGCATATGCGTATCAAACATACGAATTAGCTCCTTCAGATGACGCAAAATCTACAGAGGGTCAACAGGCCGAAACCCAACGTCAGGGTGATCAAGGCGACCCAATCGCGACGCTGCATCGCCAGGTCGCGCCAGATCGTCCGGGAACGCTCGGCGGTCAAACCGCGCGCGGCCAGGGCCAAGGTGAGCTGCTCGCTCATCCGCAAGGTGGAGATCATCACCGCAACCAGCACCGGCAGATACTCCTTGAGCCGCTTCACGGGCCCGCCGCTCGGGGTCCAGCCCCGGGCGGCCTGCGCATTCCGCACGGCGCGGAAGAGGCTTTGGATCGCCGGCAAGAACCGCAACGTCAAGCTGATCGTCAATCCCCAGGTGTACGGCAGGCCCAACCGCACAAAGGCCAGCACCAGAGCCCGGTGATCGGTGGTGAAGAGCAGCCCGGCAGTGAAAAAGGCGATCACGAGGGAGCGGGTTGCCAGGTGAAGCGCCCCCAAAATCCCGCCGGTGGTGAGCTGAAGGGGACCCCATGCCAACAACGTCCGACCGCTCGGCTGGAACCAGGGCTGGAGCAGGAGGATCAACCCGATCAACATAGCCATCTGCTTCCAGAATCCCCAGAGGCTCTGCCAGGGAATCTGCGAGACGAGGAGCACCGCGTGGATCATCAGGAGAAGCAGGATCTGGGCCGGCAGGCTGGGGAGCATAAAGGCCATCGCGAACCCCAGGAGCACCCCCCATAGTTTCACCCGAGGGTCGAGCCGGTGCAGCAGGGAGTCCCCGGAGACGTAGGTGTCAAAGACGGCGGTCATCGCCCTAATCGCCCCAGCCCAGGTTTGCCAGGGCCTCGTCCGGCTCGCCGTCGGCGACGACGTGTCCGGCATCGATCGCGATCACACGGTCCGCACAGCGTGCCAGGTCGAGTTTGTGGGTGACCACGAGCAGCGTCGTCCCCCGTTCGCGCATCTCGGCCAGCCAGGAGAGAAGCTGGGCCATCCCCGACCCGTCCAGTCCCACGGAGGGCTCGTCCAGGACCACAATGGGCGTCTCCAGGATCGCCAGCGAGGCCAGGGTCACCGCGCGCTTGGCGCCGTAGCTCAGCAGCGCGGGAGGCGTCTCCGCCGAGGCGGTGAGGCCGAACCGGTCCAACATCCTCTCGACGGCTTCATCATCGCGCGCCAATCCAAGCTTGCGCGGGCCGTAGCCAATCTCCTCGCGCACCTTCGGGGCGAAGACCTGCTGCTCCGGACGCTGGAAGAGAAACCCCACCTTCCGGGCCAGATCGCCGGTCGTATGCTCAGCGGTGTCGGCTCCCATAATCTTCACCGTACCCCTGGTCGGGTGCAGCAAGCCGTTAAGGTGGCGGACCAGGGTGCTTTTCCCTCCCCCATTGGGGCCGATCAGCGCCACAAACTGCCCGACCGGGACACGGAGGGTGAGATCGTGCAGCACCTCCGGCCCCTCGGGATATCGAAAGGTGAGGCGTTCCGCGGCGATGGCGGGTGGATCGCGATCCGAGCCGGTAGCCCCTCGCGGGCTGAGATCGGGCCACCGGGACGGGGGCAACAGGATCCCGGCCTCTACGAGACGCTCGGTCTGCGAGAGCACGGTCGCGGTTGACTCCGAAGCGAACAGGCGGCCTTCCCCCAGCAGACCGACGCGGGATGCGCTCCGGGCGGCTTGGGGCTGGAGCGTCATCAGCAAGAGCGCGGCTCCCGCCGGTTGCAGCCTCCGCATCGCCTGGAGCACCTCGCGCCTGCCGTCGGGGTCCAATCCGCCGAGGGGCTCGTCAAGGACGAAGACCCGGGGGCGCATTGCCCAGACCGCCGCCAGGGCGAGACGCTTCTGTTGCCCCCCGGACAGAGCCCAGGGGTGCCGTCGCCGCAATCCCAGCAGTCCAAAGCGTTCAAGGGCCCGGTCGATCCGCGACTCAATCTCGGATGACGGCAGCGCCATCGCTTCGAGGCCCCAGGCGATCTCCTCTTCCACGGTCGTATTGAAGAGCTGCGTTGCCGCATCCTGGAAGAGCAGGCCGACGCTGCCAACGGGAAGCGGGGATGCGGTCACGTCATGTTCTTGAACGTTCACTGTGCCCTCGAGGACACCACCCGTAAACCGAGGCGCCAATCCGGCGATAATGTTCGCCAGCGTGGTCTTCCCCGATCCACTGGCGCCCATCAGGGCCAGCGCATCGCCCTCATTAAGGGAGAGCGATAGATCCGAGAACACCGGTCTCGCATCCAAAGCGGGACGCAAGGGGGGATATGCAAATGAGAGCGCACGGACGTTGATCATAGGGGTAGATACGCGGATAAGGTCAAGCCTTCACCAACGGCGTCCTTGAAGGCGGAACCCTCACCGACCGAGGATTTCGCAGGTCCGGATCGTTCGTGCTTCAGCCGGCATGCGGAGCGCTCAGGTCGATGGCCGAAAGCCCTCCAAGGGAGGATAGGCCTTCCGGACGGCGAGGAAGAAGGGTAAGCCCAGGAGTCCTCCGCTGAGCCCCTGGATGGTGTTGGGCAGGACCTCCACCGCCGCAACGGCGGATCCTTGCAGGATCGTGCCAGCGACGTAGTAGCCTCCGACGACGAGAATCGTGCCGACCAGGGTCGCCTGCACCGACGTCACCCAGTTGACCTTACGGCTCAAAATCCAACCTACGGCGAGCCCTTGGAGGCCGTGAATGATCAAGGAAAAGATCGCCCACTGCGGATAGCCAAGCAAATCGGCCAACCCGGTCCCCAGTCCCCCGGCAACCATACCGACCCAAGGGCCGAAGGCACAGGCTGCAAACGTGATGCCGGTATCGCCCAGATGGATGTAGCCGCCCGTCGCCGGTACCGGAATACGCGGCACCGTCGTCAGCACAAAGATCAGCGCTCCCATCAAAGCCGTAAGCGTGATATCACGAATCGGAACCCCACGGGACATAATGACCTGGCCTCTCCCAATTCCTCGTTCTCAGACTGTAGGTATGACTGTAGGTATGATATCAGGAACAGGCCGTTTTGCTAGGGACACTTACAGGGCTATCGCATCTAAACGTAAAGCCATCGAATTTCAAGCTCGAAGCCCCGTCCCCGGGGCGGCTTCTGCGAAGTCAAGTCACAAAACCAATGTTTCTGCCACGAAGCCGCCCCCGAGACGGGGGCTGGGAGCACCTTTATATAAGATGCGATTGCCCTAGGGATACTGACGCTTTTTACAGCGGAGCCCCCACGCGATCTTGATAGAGGATCAACGCAGACAGAATCGAGGCACGGATGATGTTGTAGGGAGCGTAGAGGCACTTATCGATCCACAACGCAGGATACTTCTCCTGCTCCTCGTACGCCCGCGCCAGATAAGCAGCCGATCGCTTCAGGGGCTCAAGATCGAGAGGGTGCAGCCGGTGATAATGCAGAAGGGCGGTCAACACAAAGGCTGTCTCCTCGGCGGTTCCATGCTCGAAAAATCCCCACGAGCCATCGTCCCGTTGGGTATGCAGCAGCCAGTCAATCGTGTGGTGGCAAGCCTCGACGACGTCATTTCCCTCCTGCATCAGGCCGATAAGGGCGTGAGCGGTCGCGTAGTAAGGGGACGCATGCCATTTATCGATCCAATAGGTGTTGAACACCCGGCTGTCTAACAGGTTGACAATCAGCTTCTCCCGCATGGCCTTGGCGTCCGGATAATCAGGGAGCACCTGGAGCGCTTCGAGCGCATGCGCGTTGGTGCCGACACTTGGGTTGCGCTCGTAAGGATAGGTGCGAAACCCCCCGCCATTCTCTCCCTCGAAGCGCGCTAGAATGCAAGGGTCGACGTCAAAACAGGCCTTGGTTAACAGTTTGCTGTTTGCTGCCGTATTATCCCCGTCCGGTATCCCAAACGTCGGGTCGAGGCTCACGCCGGTGGGTTTCATTGCGGACTGCAAGGTGTCCCAAACCTCCGCGTCCGCAAAGGTCGTGGGGTGGACCCCGCTGTAGTCCAGGTTATTCAAGACCCAGATTAGCTCGTAGGTTCGAAAAGGATAGAGCATAATCGCGTAGCCCATATGATCTCGGACGGAGGCCAAGTACGCTTTCGGACGGTCGTCCCCGGGTTGCAGGGATGCATAATAGGCGGTCGTCGCCGGGGAATTACCCAGCGAGCCGTTCTCAAAGACGGCGCCTGCTAACCGGTCTGTGTCCGCCCTCCGGCCCAGAAACTCAAGCGAATGCACGGTCGTGATCGCCGGAGAGTAGAGCATCTGAGAAGGGATCAGCCGCAGTTTTTCGGTCTGAATTTTCTCGTAGCCCCCGGCGTGATTGGGGACGTCCATTCCGAGTCGCTGTGCCTCGTCCAGCAGGGTGGGGAAGATAAGCTCGAACCCCACCAACTCAAATGGGTCGCGGGGCAACATATGAAGGTGGTGCCACAGGTACGTCTCGCCGCGCCGGCGCGCTTGCGCGGACGCCCGCGAGCCGTTGTTGATACGCAGAGCAATTGATGCCGCCAGGGTGCAAATAATGCGGTCGTGATAGTAGGCAATATCCCCACCCCAACTACCGTCGTCATGCTGATTTTGAATTAACCACTCGATGAACTCAGGCCAGAGGGGCGTATGCGTGCCCACCTCTTGGAGCCTCGCCATCCAGGCGATGTCGTAGGGGCTGGGCCCCATAGCCTGATCGAGAGTACGGACCAAGTGCTTTGCGTGTTCGATGTAGGTCATGGTCATGAGGGTCGGTGTCGTTATGCGATCGTTATCATTCTCGAGGCGCCAGACGTGCCGCCAGGTCGCGGAGCTGGTTGAAGCTCACCGGCTTGAGCAGCACCAGATCGGAGCGATCCTGCAATTCGTCTGCCATCTGCGGATCCGCCGTGGCTATGACCACCCGCGTCTCCGCCAGCGTCGCATCCGCCCGAATCTTAGCCAGAATCTGATCCCCCGATATACAGGGCAGGTGCAGATCCAGGACAATCACGGCGGGCTTGATCTCTCGGAGCATCTCCATCGCCCGCTCTCCATCGTTGACGATGGTGGCCTCAAAGCCGGCGGCCTGCAGGGCCTCATTGAAAATAATAGCCAGATCCTCATTGTCCTCAATGACCATCGCGCGATGCTTATTCATGCTTTCCTCCTGTGGTGCTGAGCGGTAACCGGATCATAAAGGTGGAGCCAACCCCCACTTCACTTTTCAGATCGATCTCCCCCTCCATCAATTCCACCAGCTCTTTGACTATGGCCAATCCCAATCCGACGCCCAGATGCTCGCGTGTTCTCGAGTCATCGACCCGCCGGAAGGGCTCGAAGATTGTGGTTTGATCCTCCTTCGAGATGCCCGGTCCGGTATCGGAACACTCGATCACCCAACTCGGCTCTTGCCCGTGCCCGTCGTCGGGGTAGATCCTCAGTTTCACGAATCCTTCATCGGTAAATTTGATCGCGTTGTTGGCGATGTTGACCATAATCTGGTGTAGCCGCTTTTCGTCCCCATAGATCGTGGCCTGCATCGCAGGATCCACCTCGGTGGTCAACGTCAAGCCCTTCGCCTGCGCGAGCACATTCATCGTTGAGTGAAACTCCCCTGCCAGGTCGTTCGGTGAGAAGGGATTCATCTGAAGCGAGATTTGCCCGGCCTCAATCCGCGCCTGATCCAGAAGGTCGTTGACCAAAAAGAGCAGCCGGCTGGTATTGGTGGTGATGCGGTCCAGCGCGTTCTCCTGCCGCTCCGACAAGGGTCCGTAAATTTCGGCGAGCAGCATCTCTGCAAAGCCCTGAATGGCGCTCAGCGGGGTGCGCAGCTCGTGGGATACCATCGAAAGGAACCTTGACTTAAGACGGTCGAGTTCCCGGAGTTGCTCGTTGGCGTCGGCCAATTGTTGATTTGCTTTTCTTAGCTCTATTGTGCGATTAGCAACACGCCGGTCGAGTTCTTCATTGATTGCTCGAAGTTTTATTAATGCATTTTCTAACTGCATTGCGCCAAGATAACTTACCAATGCAATAACAACATAAGCAAATGTCGAAAACGGCGTAAGGCGTATTCCAACCCATAATCCAATAGCGTTGACCGTTAGAGAAACTATACCTGCAAATACAAACGAGGTCCAAGGAGGCAGGACTATGCTTGCAATGATGATAGGTAGAGCTAAATGTAACAAACCCCGACCACTTGCAACTGCTTCAGGTGTATCGCTAGCAGATAACAGACCGACTAAGGTCAATAGAAATACAACACCAGCTATAGTTGGATTCTTTCGATTTAAAAAATAGAGAAGCAAGAGGACGATTAACAAAATACTAGTTGGAATATATATCAACATAGTCTCATCTCGGTCGAATATATTCATGATTTCCAGAGCGAACATTGATATGAAGGTTAGTATGGAAATCAAAACCGAGACCAAGATAATAATGTTCAATGTTTCTGCACGACGCTCTCTATCCGGATCGGCGTATTGAGCATACACAAGTTTGCTGATGAATTTATTCATTCTGATCCACCATTTTTCTAAACTATGAAACCCGAGAATAAAAACACTAATTGTCAGGTTAAAAGGGTTGTCAATAAACTACAATTAACTACAAACGTATATCCTTGCTAGCATTTGCGCACAAAGTATAGCGGCTTTGACTGGTATTTTAGGTGCATATAGACATTTGCCAATCCAGAGTGGGGGATAAGGTTCCTCAGTGTGTTCCATGAGCCATTCATAACCTTTCAAAAGCGATCTTCTAGGCACATCGTCTTTGTTCTTCAAGCTCCATAGGATTAGAGCTTGTAAAGCATAAGCCGTTTCCTCTGCGGTTGGTAAATACCATCCCCAAGCCCCATTTTTTCGTTGCGTAGCCAATATCCAGTTCACTGCATCGATGACCATTTGATCGTCTAAACCGTTGAGAGCGATAATTGCATGACTTGTTGGATAATAGGGAGATATATGCCATTTGTCCAACCAATAAGCACTTGCTGTTCTTGTCCTTCTTAAAAACCTTAGTGCAGTTTGAATGCCCTCATGTTTAGAGGGTAAGACTTGTCGTAAAGCATCCAAGATATGTACGTTGGTGCTTGTTGAGGGGTCGCTCTCCAAAGGGTAACACTTAAAATTAAATGCAGCTTGAAAAGACAAAACTGCTTCTACGTCCAAACTATTGCAACCCAACTTACGTAGGGCAGCGAAGACAATACCTGTGTCATCACCATCGAGTAGTGGTAACCCTACTGCCGAAGCTATACCTTTTCCAGGTTCCCATTCATCGATTAAAAACTTGATGTGTGAATCTATAGACGTTTCTAAATTTCCTCCTAAGTTCGGTAGGAGACTAAGATTCCATAATGCCCACCCTCGATCAAAGACCTCAATTGGTCCAACGTAAGGCACTGAGCCATTTTCGTTGACGATTCTCCGTAGATAGGCCATCGCAGATTCGTCCCTTGATTTCACATAATGCGCAAAAAAAGCCGTTGCACTTGGAGAAAAAGCTACTGAGCCATTGAGAGACTGGAGATTATCAGCATCCAATATATTGAGGTGATCTTGTCCAACAGCTTCGGCGGAGAAGCTGGGGGTATGCCGACGATCAATACGGCGATCAGGTAGTGCACTTAGTTTTGAAGAACGAGCCCAGAGAAGGTTATCTAATTTTGGACTGTCAATATTGACACCTAGCGCATCTGTTTCAGATAGAAGTGAAGGGACGATTAGCTCAAACCCTACTGTGGCTCCACAGTGATCGGAGTCTAGACCATGAATCGCCTTTGATACTGCAAAGATAGCTCGCCTTATGATGGAGGAATCAGGAGAAGTACCTGCTTGTAAAAGAGCGGTAATTGCTGACAAAGTACAAACTACTTGATCATGATGATATACAACAGGCGGGTTTCCCCAACTGCCATTTGGTAGTTGGTTTTCCTTTATCCATCTCAATGCTCGCTTACCAATTTCTCCATCTAGTCTTGCTAACCAGGCTGTATCATAAGGCGAAGACGACACTTTCAACGGTCCGATATTGTCAACGAGTTCCTGAAAATTCATCATCTTGTTCTCCTCCCAGTGACTCACGCAGCCGCAATGATCAAATGACCGTAATCGATCACCACGATAATGGCCGAACCTATAAGATTGATCACAAATGCACGTATCCAAATGACCTTTTCCTCAAAACAGCTGGTAGCCCAACGCGTGCCCCGGATGAATATGAAGGAAGAAATAGACAGAGAAATTATGTGTGCCGCAATTCCCAGTGCGGAAAACGGAGACGCGATAGCTTGACTGACCGTCACGCTGGTGCCAAAGACAAAACTCGCGAAAATATCCCACTTCGTTTCCTTTTGAAGGTTAATATACGTCATACCCAGAACAGCTAAGATCGTGAAGACGACCGCGTTGACTAGGATCCCAACATCCCAAGCAAACGTCACTGGCTCGCGATAAATCAGGGGTTCGATGGCGTCAATGGCCACACTTCCTAAAACCATCCCGATCAAGACAATCACGACGGCGAACGCTTTTCGGCTTCTTGCCCATTGATGCGTCGCGTAGATGAATCCCACGATAGGTGCGCCATTTTGAATGCTCTCCCAGAGGAGAATCCGAAGGAAGTTAGCGATCATCCTTGACCTTCACTTTCTTTGAAATCGGGTGCCTGTCTGCGATGTACCAGATGCCGTTGCGTCTAAGCCCCATCCCAACCACCTCGCGGCGATGGTGCTGGTAATATTCACGCATATATGTCCAATCGGACGTGGTTAGATCTGAATAGTCTGTCTTGGTATCAGACCGGATGAAAATCCAATCATAAAGAATGGTGCGTATCACTATCTGATCAACGTAAGGAGAGGGGCTGAGCGTGAAATAAAGATCGACCCCACCACTATCCAATAGAGGCATATCGAACGCCGTAGGAGCGTCGAAGCCGATGAAAAGATCGGCTAATTTAACAGACTCGCCGTAGAAGGCCTCAATTGCTTCCTGATGGGAGATCTCCCGGCCTAGCTCTACCGCGCGCGCGGTGATCGTGCGAACCGCGCTCTCGCCACAGACCCCGTAGAATAGACGGTGATCTGTATGGTGAGCCGTGCGCTGCTCGGTCTTGAGAAGAGTTTCCAAAAGGGTCGGATCATCCGCAAAAACCGTTTCATATTCGCCGTAGAAACGGACCCGGATTCCCTGAGCATCATAGAATGCTTGAAAACTCGCCTCGGTAAGCAACCACAAACCCTGTTTGGCTAACTTATGATATTGACTCCCTCTCTCGGCTACCAGATCTTTCCCGTAAACTGGGGTCAGCACCGTGTCCAGGCCGTGATCGAATAAAAGTCCAACCACCCGTTGCAAGGCATAGCCTGTCGACGTGACGAGGGAATCGGCTTGATTCTTATTTGGATCTGGCTGCTTCTCCAGTAAAAACCAACGTCTGGTGCCATTGAGAGGGAACACGCAAACTTGGGGACCATATTCATGTATAATATCCTCAACATCCGAGTTTGGTATCTTCAAGAAGCTATCCAGACTGATCATTGTGCTATCACCCTCTCTCGTTCAATCTGCTTGGTTAATTTCCCCAGTCTCATAACCAATACAGTGTAGAAAACCAGAATCACCATCATTACCATCGGTATGTAAAGGCTGGGGTCCGTCAAAACATAGGGACCTGGCGCTATCACCTCGGTTCCCCATACTGAGAAACTGACCGTACGCAGTAGGTCCACGGCAGCATATGGCAAGAAGACAACCCAGAGCAGAGTCCGAAGCTCTTTACGCTCAATTGTCGCTATCAAATAGGTGAAGACCGCGATACCCAATGAGACCTCCCAGACCATATCCAGCCATATAAACGCGCCCAAGTAGAGCGCAAAGGTAAGATCGAGACTCAGTGTAGGCACCTCATAACCGGCGCGTTTCACCGGATGGAGGAGTTGTTGCAGACAAACCCATCCTAACGGTAACAAGAGGAGCGTTTTTCCAGCAGTGGCTAAGTACATCGTTTTTGAGCTGATTCCCATCAGATAGACAAATATTTGTTTGACAGAATGATTGTAGCCCAAAAACGGCGCATCAGGTCCCCGCCATGGGAAATCACGGCTTAACCTTCCAAGGAATTGAGCGTAATCGACATACTGCTGCATAATATAGGAAGGCCCGGCTACGGCCATCAGCAGGGTTACCACAGCAAGGTATGCGACTAAAGCCATCCCGACCAACTTGAGGAAGAAGCGATAGCGTCCCAGAAGAAGGGGAACGGCAGCCGCAAATGCCCAGTGAGGCTTAATCTGGATGATGAGAGAGAGCCACAAAACCGCGATTCCTAGGTTCTCTTTAATTACAGATTCGATGAACAACGTACCAATCAAGGTCATAATTAAGTAGATATTGAGGTACGCAAGATCGCTCCAGAAATCTGTAAAGAGAAACCAAACCGGCAGCGTCCACGCCAGTATCTTCTTTGCACGCGCGAGTTTGAGATGGTCGAAGATTTGTCCCCATTTTATGCAGAGAAAGCCATACGCTAAGATATGTAGGAGCGTGTGGATAAGGGTTACTATCTCCGGAGAGAACCAGAGAAAAGGGCGAAAGATAAATGCGAAAAAGGGTGCGTATGGATAGTGATCTTCAAGACGAGCTAGCGAGCCTTTCAGATAGAGGTCTTCACGGTGTTTGAAATGTTTCGCCGCGTCAAGGTAAATCTGAAGGTCAGCAGGTACCATGCCTTCTTTATTTCCGACCCAGGCTGGTGTACCACCTAGGATCTCCAATTCGGAAAATAGCATCATACCTAGGTAGAGTCCCTGTATTGCTAACCGCCCCAATGTAAAAGCAAGCGTTGCGGTCAGAACAATACGATATGCTTTGGAGCGAGCCCAACAGGTGCGCAGTTCGTCATCCATCGCGCAAAACCTCGACAACTGAAAGCCTGGCAGCCCGAAAACTTGGCGGAAGGCTTCCGATGATGCTGACGATAAGCATCAGGGGAACCAGCAGCAGGGCGTACAGGATATTGAGTGAGACCTTGACCTCGCCGAAGCCGTAGGCGCTGGACAGATTACCGAGTAACAGGCGGGTGAATCCGACGCCCAGCGGAATGCCTGTCAGGGTCGCCAGTAGTCCCAAAACTCCGGCTGTTATATAAACGATCGTCATAACTTGAGACGGTGTCATGCCGATAGTCTTGAGAACACCAAAGGTTCGGATCTTCTCTTTGGTCGCCAGCAATGTCGTATTGAAGACATTGATCAGTGCAATGCCAATCAATATACCTGACAACGCGTAAATCGCTAGCTGCAGATAGCGAACCGCGTCGGGCAGCGCTTGTTTTACCAGCGTGATATTCAACGCATCCCGTGCTTGATCGGCCAGGTAAGCGCGCAACCCAGCAGGATTTAGATCTTCGGCCAAGCGTAGGAAGTAAGTGTCCGGTTCGCGATGTCGAACCCACTGTGACATCGTCGAGGTAGGGACCATCATCATCTGACCCACGTTGACCGGTTCAGTGTATTGCCCCACAATGCGCCAACTGATCGGCCTTTCTGCCGAGGTGTCAAACGTCACCGTCAGCACATCTCCGACCTCTAATCCCAGCCAGTCCAATAGCCCGCGTCCGGCCACGGCCTCGTAGGTGTGTGGGTGAAAAAAACGACCCTCGGGGATCTCGAAGGGGAATGCCTCCAGGTCCCCTTGCACGACCCGGACTTGGAACGTCTCGCCGCCGGCTGCTTCGGCATCGACTAAATACTCCTCGTAGACCGCCTCGACGCCCGGCGCGTGGCGTAATAGATAGCCGGTCTTGGCATCGCTGATCCCGTGCCGGGTTACCGCCGCATCATAAGTAATCCCCAATAACTCCGGATTGGATTGGTAGGTATCCAGCGTCGTACTGAGCGTGAGGCCGAAGACGATACCGATCACGCCCAGCATCAGGTTGAGACCGGTCAATAACGAACGGACGGGCTTCACAAAGAGATCGTTGACCCCCAGCGTGACGACGATGGGAAAACGTAGAAGGGCGATCAATCGGGCAGCCCACCCCGGCACTCGGTTAGGCGTCTCAGCCCCCACGGAGATGGCCCGGATGATGTTGGCACGGGCACCCCGCCGCGCTGCGCTCAGCGTCGCGAGCGTAATGACGACCCCGGTCAGGCCCAACACCAAGACAATAAGGGCTGGATTGAGCGGAGGTCGAAACTCTGTATCCAGTGACGCTGCCACGCTTCTGAGGGGAAGGGGGGCGAGAAGGGCTCCCACGCCGAGCCCCAGCGGGCTGCCGATCAAGCCAAGGACCAGGTACTGCCCCAAATAAAGCGACAAGATCTGCCGGGAGGTGAATCCCAGTGTTTTTAGGATGCCGATCTGCCTGAATTGAGAAAGCACGATCGATCCGATACTGCTTGCGATCACGAGAATTGTGGCAAGAATTGCGAAGAGGCTGAACGCACCCAAAAAGATGAAGTTGATCTTCGCGCCGAAGACGGCTGAACGCTTGACGTCGTGCCAATCGGTGTAGCTTTCGACGACCTCATCGTGAAGCATCGCCTCAATCTGAGTCACGGTTGCGTCCACACGTTCGGGGTTAGTCAATCGCAGGCCCATTGACCACTGCCAACTCGATTCGTCGGGGTAGAGCCGGCGAAGTGTCTCCTCACTCACATAGAGGTAAGGGGGCTGACTGTTACGGTATGTGTCCCACATCGGATTGTACGCGAGTCCAACGACCGGCATAGCTACTAAGCCATGATCCGCGTCAGTGACGGTGAGAAGATCACCGACTTCAAGATTATAGAGATCATCAAGGTCTTTGCTTGCCAACAGTTCCCGTTGACCCGGTCTGATTCTCGTCCCCTCCTGAACAAATAGGCGGTTGACCTCGGTCTTCGACTCAGGGATGGCTCGCAGACTTGTCCATACATAGTTATCGCGTAGTTCAACACGATTTACGACGGCATATCGCAGGCCTGTGCTGGCCGCAACCCCTGGCATAGTCTTAATACGTTCGATGTCTCGTCGGCTGATCGCATCTCGATCAAAGAACAACCACACGTGCGCAGCATTCAGCGACTCAAACGCCCGGTCGTAGGGGTCGCTGAGATGCATAAGGGTGGCGACTGCGAGGGTGAGCAGTGTCGACGAGGCGAAGATCGTCGCCACGATAAGCAACGACATCACCGGTCGGTGCAGGATGTCCGCTTTTATCTTCTGAATGACCGCTCGCATGATCCGTTCACTCCAAATTTGCCAGGCGGCGGGCGATGTCCTGAGCCCGACCGCCGGGCATCGCGTCGACGATACGCCCGTCGTGCAGGAAGTAGACCTGTCCGGCCTCAGCTGCCGCCCGGGGATCGTGGGTCACCATC
>DAOTTS010000094.1:0-10045 GCA_034437735.1 Anaerolineae bacterium | reverse complement strand
CACGCCCCCCCCCGCGACGATCCCCGCTCCAATCGCACCCCAGCGCAGCCCCGGCGCCGCGCGCACCAGCGGCGCGACCCGGTAAAGGAGGTAGAGACCGAGGTTGGGCATCAGGGTGGCGTAGAGCCACGTACCCGTGAGTCGATCGAGCCTTCCCTCGCTGTGGATCCACGCGTGAAAGGGCCACAGACCGATCTTGACGGCGACAGCGAGCAGGAAGCCGCCCGCAACCCAGGCCTGCACCCCGATGGGCAGCGCCGCGCTGCCCGCCAGAGCCGGGGTAATCTCCAGGGTGCCGGTGTGGGTCCAGAGCATCAGGATCGCGGTCAGCAGTCCGGCGTCGCCCAGCCGGAGCAGAAGGTAGACCCATGCAGCATGCACGCCGGCGGCAGAGTCGCGATCGCCCCGGTTCCGCGCCTGGAGGAGAGGGGCGGCGGCGATGAAGAGGCCGACCAGCTCCAGGGCGCCATAGCGCAGCAGGAAGTGACCGGAGAGGAAGGCGACGTTGCCGGACGCCAGCGCCAGGAGGACGGTACCGCTCACCAGGCTCGACGTCGGTTCAACAACCGCCGCCGTGACGCCCAACGCCGCGGCGGTGGCTGCCGCCGCCAGGAGGCTCGTCGAACCCAGACTCAGGGTCATCGGGCCGGTACCAGGCAGCCAGCGCAACGCAAGCGCCGCGTCCCCGCCCATGAAACGGAGCGCCACCGCGCAGAACGCCACGACGCCCGCCGTGAGGGTCACGCCCCACCGCGTTCGGGTTTCACCCCGGTCAGTCGAGAGAATGTGGCGCGCGATCAGCGCCAGGCCTCCCACAATCGGGAGGACGAAGAGACCGAGGAGCAGAAGGGTATGGATCATAACCTCCTCATCCCCACAACCTGCGGAGATCGCCCACGCTCCCAAAGTCGTAGTGCAGGTGCATACATCACGCGTCTTCTCCTGGTCGCCAGGCAGAATCGTGCGTACGCTCAGCCACAAGTTCGTCGTCATCGGCGATGCCCTCTTTGAACCCGCGGATACCCTTCCCCAGTTCGGTGCCAAGCTCGCCGATCCGTCCCGGACCGAAGATAAGCATAGCAAGCACTAGAATAATAATTAACTCAGCAACTCCTAAATTACGGACTATCACCGTCATACCTCCTCGTCATCTAAGAGTAAGAATCCACAGACTCAGCATGATGATTTGTTTTCTGGAGGGTCCGCTATCGCCTCACCCTGTAGATTATTTTCCGGAACTCCTCCGCAATGAAAACCGAACTCGTCACGAGGACCACCCGGCCCCAATCACTGAAGGAAAGGGGCACGGTGCTGAGCGCCACTTGCATAAAGGGGAGCCGGGTCGCAGCAACCTGTAGGATAATCGAGAGCGCGATGGCTCCCATCAGGTAATAATTCGCAAAGAACCCCAGTTGAAACACAGATTTGCTCCGCGAGCGGCAGTTCAGCGCGTTGAAGACCTGAAACATCGCCAGGGTGGTGAAGGCCATAGTCTGAGCCTTCGCGGCATCCAGTTGTTGGGTCGTCGCAGTGTTGAAAACCCATAGCGTCCCCAACGCCATAAACAGAGCCACAAACACGATATTCTGCAGGATGGGACGGTTGATGATCCCCGCCTCTACGTTCCGAGGCGGTTCTTCCATAACATCAGATTCCTTGGGCTCCATTGCCAGCGTAATATCCAGGATTCCGTCGGTCACCAGGTTGACCCATAGAATCTGGACCGGTGTGATGATCATCCCTGCACCCGGCAGAAATGCCAGGGCACCGAGCAGCGTGATGTCCTCGCCAATGTTGGTCGCTAACAGGAATTTCACCACCTTGCGGACGTTCTGGAAGACGCCCCGGCCCTCCTCGACGGCGTTGACGATACTCGCGAAGTTGTCATCGGTCAACACCATTTCCGCAGTCTCCTTGGTCACATCGGTTCCCGTGATACCCATGGCCACCCCGATCTCCGCAGCCCGCAGCGCGGGCGCGTCATTGACCCCATCGCCGGTCATCGCGACCACGTGTCCGTTGCGTCGCAGGACCCCGACGATCCGGTGTTTGTGCTCGGGCGACACCCGGGCGAAGACGGAGACTTCGCCGATCACTTCATCAAGTTCCTCGTCGCTCATATGGCCCACATCGCGACCGGTCAACACCTTATCTCCATCTCTCAGAATGCCGATCTCGCGGGCGATCGCCTGGGCTGTGAGTTTGTGATCGCCCGTGGCCATAATCACACGAATCCCCGCGTTCCAGCACCGTCGCACCGCCATAGAAACCTCAGGGCGGGGCGGATCGATCATCCCCATCAGACCAATGAAGACCAGGCCGCTACCGTCATTCTGCAGTTTCTCTTTGAAGCACTCAACCTCGTTCTCATCCAGGACGCGATAGGCCAAGCCCAGGACGCGCAGCGCCTGATCGGCCATCTTATAATTGATCTCCTCGATGCGATCCAGGGTCTCGGCATCCATTTTATGGATCGTCCCACCCTCACGGTAACGGTCGCTCATCTCGAGGGTGGTCTCAGGAGCACCCTTCACAAACACCCACACCTTGCCTTCCGGGGTGCGATGAAACGTCGCCATCCATTTCGTTTTCGAGCTGAAAGGAATTTCATCAATGCGTTCGAATTGATCTTCGAGCGCCTCCTTCTGCTTTCCAGCTTTGGCCGCCGCGACGATAAGGGCGCCCTCAGTCGGATCCCCCCGGATCTCCCATCGGAAGTCGCCATTGTGATGATGCTGAACGAGGTGAGCATTGTTGCAGAGGGCACCCGCCTGCAGAGCGATGCGGAGATCCTCCCGCGCTGTGGGATCGATCACTTCACCATCGTGTCGGAATCTGCCTCGTGGCTCGAAGCCGGCGCCGGTCACCTCAAAATGCTGATCGCCAATCGCGATCTCCTGAACCGTCATCTCATTGGTCGTTAACGTGCCGGTCTTGTCGCTGCAGATCACGGTGGCAGCTCCCAACGTATCGACGGCATAGAGCTTCCGGATGATCGCGTTGCGGCGCGCCATATGGTTCACCCCCACCGCAAGGGTGATGGTCAGCACGGCCGGCAGCCCCTCTGGGATGGAGGAAACCGCCGACGCCAAGGCGAAGAGCAGGACATCCTCAATTGCCAGACTGCGGATGGCGCCCAAGATCACGGTCAAGATCGCGACACCTAAGGCCAAGAAGCCCAATCGTTGTCCAAGGGTTCGTGTCTGCTGATGAAGGGGGGACTCAACCTTTTCCGTTTCTTGGATCAGCGTCGCAATCTTACCCATCTCCGTCTCGGCCCCGGTGGCAAAGACCACCGCCCGCCCCCGGCCGTTTATCACCATCGTGCCCCCATAAGCGAGGTTGGTCCGTTCGGCGACGGATAGATCCTCTGAAAGGGCCTCAGCGCCTTTTACCACCGGTTGCGACTCTCCGGTGAGCATCGACTCATCGATCTCCAGATTCACAGATTCGATGATCCGAGCGTCAGCGGGCACTCGATCCCCCGTCTCCAGCAGAATGACATCGCCCGGCACGATCTGGGCGGCGGCGATCCGCATCTCCACGCACTGCCTTTTCCCGCCGGCCTCACAATCCCGCAGAACTTCAGCTTCCGGCGCGGCCCTCGACCTCAGTTTCTCCAGGGCTTCCTCAGCCCTGTACTCCTGAAAGAAGCCAATCAGCGTGTTGACGACGATGACAATGGCAATCACAATCGCATCAGCCTCTTTTCCAGCCAGCAGCGAGATGATGGCGGCCATCACCAGCACGATCAAAAGGGGATTCTTGATCTGGGCGAACAGAATTTCGAGCTTGCTGACTTCTTCACCCTTGGCGAAATCATTGGGACCGTGTTCGTCGAGGCGCCGTTCGGCTTCCTTTTCGGAAAGCCCGTGGGAGCTCGAATCCAAGGTACCAAGGACTGCATCGCCATCGAGCGCGTGCCAGGCGATATCTTGGTCGACAAGCATGTGATGATTCTGATGTGAGTCACTCATTTTGATATAACCTCAAGTGAGCGGTACGTGATGTCACCGCCTTGGTATGGGGACGGCATCTTTTGACCTCACCCCCACAGCCTGCGGAGATCGTCCACGTTCCCGGAGGGATAGTGGCGGAAGACGTTGACGATCAGGGCCAACGCAACGGCGATGACAACCGCTTCGACAATCAGCGCGGAGACGACCATAGACTCCGCAAACGCCATATCATCGTGAATCTGTCCGGCCACAATCAACAGGAGTGAGACGCCCTGGAGCATAATCTTGAACCCAATCACCTGTCGGATGACGTTGTGCCGGATGAGCAGGCCGAGGAGCCCGAGGGCAAAAAGGACGAGCCCGGCGCCTGTGAGCAGCGTGCCGAGCATAGGGGTCATAACCAGGTGCATAAATCGCTCTCCTCCTCCCGGTCGCCGGGCAAAATCGCACGTACGCCCAGCGCACCGGCGAAGACTAGGCCCACCTGAACAATAAGGTCGAGGTTACGATGGGTCCAGAGCCAGATGCGGAACGGGTCGGGAGGGCCGGTCTCTGTCGTACGTCCATACCCCCACAGAAGCCCGCCGACGAGGATCACCGCTATGACCAACCAGAAAAGACGGCTACGCAGCATCGCGCTCCCGATCTCTGCTGGATTCAGTGAGGCTGATGACAATGATGAAGAGCACGCTGATCAAGCCGGCACCGACGCTCAACTCAAAACCACCGGCGTACGACGCCCCAAGAATAAAGAGGAGTGCAGCCAAGGCGGCGCTGGAGAGGCCCAAGACGACAGCCGCAAGCACCAGACTCTTGGTGAGTATGGCAGTGAGTGCGCCGCCTATCATAATACAGGCCAGTATGATCGCTGTGAACGCAAGTACGCTCATAGTTGGGTCCTACCGGTCTTTTCTAGTATAGTTAGAGAGCAAAGGCCAAGGTAACGTTATCCATCAACGTCGAAGTGGCACTAGTATATAGGGAATCGTGAGAGTTGGCAAGGCCTATTTGGCCACCACTCAAGATCCTGGCATTCTCAAGCCCAAGGGATGTGGATGGCAAATGCTCGCCCTAACAAGAGGAGTCAAAGGGGAAAGCGTCTACATTTACAGCACCCGTCGGTAGATGCGGTGCGTCTTATAGAGCGGAAACCCCATCTCGCTGGCATCCCCGAGGCTCGCCAGGTTCGTCTCGGCGACCTGCACGTAATCGCCGTATTTGAACCCGTACTCGCTCAGCGTCTTCGCTAACTCGGTGTAGAGGATCGCGTTGGCGCCGAACCCCTGGTATTCGGGCAGGAGCCCCACCCCATTGAGGGTCACCCACTCCGTCCGCTTCCGCTCGCGCATCAGGTGGAACCACCCGAACGGCCAGAGCCGCCCGTTGCAGCGCTGCAAGCCGGCCGCCAGATCCGGATAGGAGATCACAAAGCCCACCGGTCCGCCGTCCTTCATCACCAGCTTGATCATCTCGGGATCGGCCGCGGAGACCACCCGCTCCATCATAATCGTGATCTCCGCGCGGCTCACCGGGTAATAGCCGGGCACCTCTTTCCAGGCTTTCAGATAGATCTCGTGGGCGTCCGGCAGGAAGGACCAGATCTCTTTCTTGTTCTCAAAGGTCTTCACCCGAAACCCGCGCCGCTCCTTGACCCGCTCGGCGATCCGGGCCAACCGCTCGGGGGGCTGGAACCCCTCGCTGAGATACCCCGAGTAGTAATCAAGCTCCTTGACGAACCCGGCGGCTTTCACCAGGGTCTCGTAATAGGGATAGTTATAGGGCACGCCCACCGATGCCCGGTGTTCGAACCCGTCGACCAGAATTCCGTGCGCGTCGAACCGCACCAGCCCCTTGGGTCCCAGGACGTTCTCGAGCCCTCGCGCCCGGGCCCAGTCGAACGCAGCGTCGAAGAGGGCTCCAGAGACCGCTTCATCGTTCACGGCGTCAAAGTAGTAAAAGAACGCCGTCTTCGCGTCGTGATAGTCGTTGTAGAGGTGGTTGTCGATGACCGCCAGGCGCCCCACCGCCTCCCCCTCGCGCTCGGCGACGAAGAACTCGGCGTCCACGTCCCGGTAGATGGGGTATTCCTCACGGTTCAACGCGCGGCGCATCCCCGGCACCAGGGGCGGCACCCATTGGGGACAGTCCTCGTACAGCGTAAAAGGCACCTGGATGAACGTCCGGACGTCCTTCCGGCGCGCCGTCTCGACCCGGTGAATGTGTACGTCTCCGTGCATACGATCCTACGCTCCCTTACTTACCATCGCTACCGCTCTAAGCCCCCGTCCTCGGGGGCGCCCTGCGGAGCCTATGACTTCTACAACACCTTATCCCGCCTTCTGCAACACACCGTCGCTACCGCTTTGAGCCCCCGTCCCCGGGGGCGTTCTGCGGAGCCTATGACTTCTACAACACCTTATCCCGCCTTTTGCAGCACAAAACTCATATAGATCAGCTCACGCCCCTGGAACTGACGATAGATGCGCGAGCCCTTGAGCCCCGCAAACTGAGCGAAGAGCTTCGTGACCCACCACGGGGCATGCTGCTCGATCTGCGCCCGCTTGCGCGCGTGATCAATATCGAGCGCCTGCACCACGTTGGACGTGATGTCCTGACGCCGCTGCTCCAAGAGCCCCGCCCGATGCAGCTGAGCGTCAAGTTCCGTCAGGTGATCGCCCGACCGGAAATCGGCAAACAGAAAGTGACCGCCCGGTCGCAGCACCCGGTGAACCTCCGCCAGGAAGGTCGGCATGGCCTGATAACAGTGCGAAGACTCCACGTTGACGACCGCATCAAAACTGTCGTCATCAAAGGGCAGCGCCTCGGCATCCCCCGGCACGTAGTCCAGCCCCACCCGGTGCGCGCCGTAGTGGCGGTTGGAGAGCCCGACGGCCCGGGCGGAATAATCGACGCCGACCATCGTGTGGGGCTTCAGATAGCGCTGCACGTAATCGGCCCCGCCGCCCCGCCCGCTCCCCACCTCCAGCACCCGCTTGCCCCTCAGGTCCACGGCGCCCGCCACGTGGTGGTAAAGCTGGATGCAGTACCGGTTCGGCTCGTCCGCCGTCTCCAACACCAGGAGCTCGGCCTCAGGGTCCAACGGCGCGTAGCCGTAGTTCATAAACGACCAGGACTTCTTCTGGTGAATCTTGGCCATGAATTGGTACATCTCCAACTTCGTGGCCTTGCGAAACCAGGGCCAGATGCGCCCCAGCGTGGTATACATCGACGTCAACATTACGGGTTTCATCCTCTCTATGGCTGGATTCCAAATCGGTTGGGTCTTGCCCCCCAGGAGGTGAGGGTGGTAATGGTGGAGAGACACATTAGGTGCAATGATACCGCATTTTGGGCGGGCGAAAAGGAGATCAAGCGTCTATACTTCAGCTGCTTTTGGGGATCAGATCGACCCCGCAATAGGGGCAGTGCCCGGCCATCGCCCCGGTCCGGTCGGCGCGCATCGCGTGCACCGGGGCGCCGCAGTTGGGACAGGTCGCGGGCATCACCATCACCTGGGGATCGTAGGGCCGCAGGTCCATCCCCTGATGGTCCTCCGGCCTCCGCCGGTCGGGGATGCGCGTGTCGAGCGCCGCCAGATTCTCGATACGCCGCTGGACGCGCTCCCACCCCTCGTAGCCCATACTGACCCCGTGCCGCAGCGCCGCCCACGCCCGCTTGAACCGGCCCAGCATGGCGTAGGCCAGGGCCAGGTTGCTGTGCGCCACCGCAATGCCGGGATTGAGGGCCACGGCCTGTTGGAGGACCCCCAGCGCCTTCTCCGGTCGATCCTGATAGAGGTACGCGGCCCCGAGGCTGGCGTAGGCAAACGCGTACGCCGGATTGCACCGGATCGACTGCTTGAAGCAGCGCATGGCCTCGGCCATCCGGCCCGTATCCAGATAGACGATGCCCACGTTGTTCCACGCCTTGTGATACTGGGGGCGCAGGGCCAGCGCCGCCTTGTGCATCGCGATCGCGTCGTCATACCGGCCCACGTCCTTGTACGCCTTCCCCAGGACCGTCCGGACCTCGGCCTCGTCGTACGTGACCAGCCCCTCCGCCAACGCCCGCTCCAGCGCGTCGACCGCCGCCAGGGTATCGGCCTGATCGAGCGCCTTGAGCGCATGCACGACGGCACGATCGCCCGTCGGCTTCCGCCAGGGCAGCAGCCGGGCGAGGATGTCCGTCAACAAGGCTGAAAGAGGGCGCCGGAACCAGTTCATCGATCACCGCCTTCGCTGCAAGGGAGTCAATCCTGTATGGATTATAGGATAGAGCGGTTGAGTTGTAAATCCCCCTCGGAGACGCGGTACTGTGTCCGTTTATCAGGCAACAGAAAACGGCTTGACCTCCTGTGGGATATGCCTGAAGGATATGCCTGAAGGATATGCCTGTGGGAGCCTGTGGGATATGAAGCGACACCCCACTTCAGTTGCACCGGATTCCAGAAACCAACCTCACGTCACACCGGAAACCCCATTGACGTCGACACCCCTCGGCGCATTGCGTCCACTTTCCTGAGTTAGCGATACAGTACCGGATCGCGCCATACATTGACCAAGCGTTCGCACGATGGTATACTGACGTCAAGCAAGAATTGAGCTTTCAACTGTTAGCGTCACGAAAGGATCAGCATGCCTACAATTGTCGATCCGACAACCTTTCCATCGGACGCTCCCATCCATTTGAGCTTGCACTTGGCCGCGACGCTGAATCTCAGCGCTGATGATGCGCGCCGTACCGTGAACTGCCGGATCCTGCCGGACTTAGGCACCGGTATGATGACCTGCGCCCCTGAACTTGTCATTGTCGGCGAAACCATCATCTGGCGCGTGCCATTGGCCCTGTCACTGCCGGAATTGGGCGACCTCGGGCAAGTCGGCACGGTTGATGTCGATGCCCGCACGGGCGAGGTCCTCCTGGAGCCGGAACACCAGCGACGCATCCTCCAACACGCCCAAAGGCTGTATGCGGGTGCAACACTACCCCCAGAGTAACCCCGGGGCGTGCTTGCCCGCGTGTGTTCGGATGGTCTGTGCCGCCCTCGGCGAGGATCGTTCAGAAACCTACTGGGCGGGTGTGCTCGGCAGCTACAATTTCGGCACCCCCGCCAGCCGCGTCACCCGGCTGAACACGAAAGGATATCGGGTTGCGTACGGGTCAACGGACCTAAACACACTGAGCACCAAGCTACAGGCCGGTCAATACGCCATCGTCTTCGTGAGCGCAGATCAACTCCCTTGGGCCGACTTCACCGGTTTTCACGCTTTGGTGTTGAGTGATATCACGTCGGATGAGGTGTTCCTCCACGACCCCGCGCTTCCCTCTGGACCAAACCGGCTTTCCCACCTTGAATGTCTCCTCGCCTGGGATGCGTTTGACTGTATTGCCGCCGTTATCGCTCGATAGCCTTCCAATGCATTGACCCCACGTTTGCGCGATGGTATACTGACATCAAGAAAGGATGGTAGCGATGACTCTTAAAGTCCCTGCCGTTTACGAAAATGGCGTTTTACGATTGTCCAGGCGACTGAATCTGCCGGAGCACACCCACGTCGACGTCCAGATCGAGCTGCGACCAGCGGACACTGAACCGCCCTCCGACAACGTGCTGCAACGACTCGCAGCGTTAGCTGCGGATCTTGGCGCTGACGACCTTGCTGAACAGCACGATCATTATCTCTACGGAACTGAAAAGCGTGAAAACTCCGATCTTTCTTGATACGGGGTACCTGCTTGCTGTGCTCAACACCCGAGACAAGTACCACGATTGTGCCGTTGCCGTCGCAGCTACCCTCTAGACGCAACGCCTCCGCCCCACCCACAAGCAAACTCGCCAACGGACGCCGTGAAGCACTTGCGTACCGATTCGCCGAGAAAGGCCCCGTCTCCACCCTGATTGTCGCCGAACGCGAGGACGCCGGTAGCTGACGCCTAAAAGGGCCCGCTGCATATTCGTGATTTGAGCATGCCGTGGACCTAGGGAACAAGCGAGGCGCTTCTTTCAATGCCCTTCCAATGCATTGACCACGCGTTCGCGCGATGGTATACTGACGTCAAGAAAGGATGGTAGCGATGACCCTTAA
>DAOTTS010000093.1:0-95269 GCA_034437735.1 Anaerolineae bacterium | reverse complement strand
CATCCTCTCATTCTTTGGCATTGCGGCAATCTATCTACTTCTGGAATCCCCCTTTATGGCCGGGATTCAGCTATTCATCTACATCGGCGGCGTCGCTGTGCTTACGGTGATTGCCATCATGGTCACAAAAGGAATCATGCGCCCAGATCGTAGGATGATGAATGACCCATGGGTCTCTGCTATGATTGCATTCTCTCTGTTTGCGGTGATGGTTTGGATGACGTATCAGATTGTTTGGCCTGCTGTGCCACTCTTTTCGGTAGCTGATGAGGATTTAACACTTTTAGGGATGTCGCTGGTTGACCCTACTCGCTATCTTATCCCTTTTGAGGTGATTTCTCTTATGCTCTTAGTCGTCCTTATCGGTGCGCTCTACCTTGGAAAGGAAAGTTGACCATGTCTGGGGTTGTTCCACTTTCCTGGTACCTTGTCTTAGGAGCAGCCCTCTTCTGCGTTGGAATTTTTGGGGCACTTGCGAGCCGCAACCTGATCGTCACTATGATGTCCCTCGAGATTATGTTGAACGCTGTTGCCTTGAATTTAGTTGCGTTCGCCCGGTTCATTGAACCGACTCGCGTGACAGGTAAGACTTTCGCAATCGTCATTTACGCCATTGCTGCTGCAGAGGCTGCGCTGGGGTTGGCCCTTATCATCTCAGTTTGGCGGACCGAGGGTACGGTCGCGATTGAGGAGATCAATATCCTGAAAGGGTGATGTTTGTAAACGATGATGTTTGCAAGCAATAATGTTTGTAAACAATGATGTTTGTTAGTAGTGGTATCGGAGTCATAATGCCCGGATTAGTAATGCGAGTCCATTAGCGATTTATGCCTACTCTCATTGAACTCTCTTGGCTTATTCCAATTGGGCCGTTTCTGGCCTTTGTCCTTATTGCGTTGGCTTTTCACCATCATCGTCGGCTCAGCCACTGGGCATCCCTGATCGGTATTGGGATAGCCCTGGGGCTCTCGCAGGCAGTCTTCTGGTCTGTCGTAAATCAACCCGGCATTTACCATCGGGAGTTGCTGACTTGGTTTCGCAGTGGGGTGCAGGCATTTATGTTAGGCATCTATATCGATCCGGCCGCAGCTCTTATGCTGTTTATGGTCCCCCTCGTCTGCCTGATGATCTTTGTGTATAGTGTTGGTTATATGCATGGAGATACAAGATATAGCCGATTTTTCGCATATATCTCACTGTTTGCGACCGGAATGTTAGGACTCGTCCTGTGTGATAACTTGCTGGCTTTTTTCCTGTTCTGGGAACTCATGGGTACGTGTTCGTATCTGCTCATTGGCTTCTGGTATGAGAAGCCTTCGGCATTCAAAGCGGGTCTCAAAGCTTTTCTTGTGACAAAAGTGGGGGACCTTTTTCTATTTCTGGGGATTGCGCTCTTGTATGCAGAGACCGGCACGTTGGCGTACGATGCAATCTTTCAAGAGGATATGCTTAGCGCTCTCGTTGACCGGACCTTTGTCTCAGGTCTTCCCCTTGCTTCTGTCATTACACTCCTGTTTCTGGGAGGAACGATTGGGAAGAGTGCTCAATTTCCCCTCCACGTGTGGCTGCCGGATGCGATGGAGGGACCGACGCCAGCATCCTCTCTGATTCATGCGGCAACGATGGTCTCGGCGGGTGTTTTCCTCATTGTGCGGATGTTTCCGCTTTTCGTCGTTGCGGGCACATTGCCTATTGTTGCTATCATTGGTGCGATGACAGCTCTCTTCTCGTCTATCATCGCCGTGACCCAGAACGATATCAAACGTGTGTTGGCGTTTTCGACGATCAGCCAACTTGGCTATATGGTTGCGGCCTTAGGCTTGGGTGCGTATGTGGCTGGCCTGTTTCACCTTGTAACGCACGCATTCTTCAAGGCTCTCTTGTTTATGGGGGCGGGCTCGGTGATTCACAGCATCGAGCACGCCTATCATCGAATGCACGGTCACGCGGTGCCTAAGGATCAAGCTCAGAAGCTTGATCCTAACGATATGCTCAAGATGGGTGGGCTTGGCTTGCGCATGCCCGGGACGACTCTTGCGTTCCTCGCCGGAAGCTTATCTCTGTCTGGCTTTCCTCTTATCACAGCGGGTTTCTGGTCAAAGGATGAAATTCTAGCTGCCGCCTGGACGGCGGATCGCTTCGTTTTCTGGACCCTGGCAATTGCTGCCGGGCTTACAGCTTTCTACGTCTCGCGGCAGCTTTGTCTTGTCTTTTTGGGTAGGCCTCGCAGTGAAGCCGTGATTTATGCCCGCGAGAATTCTATGGTAATGGTCCTGCCTATGGTGATTTTGGCCGTGTTTGCGGTCGGTCTCGGCTGGGTCGGAATTCCGGCCGATTTCCCGTTATTGGGACGTGTCGCTTCCGGTGGAATCCATCATTTCCTTAATTCCACGCACAGTGCGATGTTGCATATAAAGTCCGCTGACTTTCAGTGGGCACCGCTCTTGTTAAGTGTCACGGTTGCTCTGATGGGATTAGTACTGGGATGGGTTCTATACGGACGACCACCGCTCAGAAGAGACGACAGAGATCCCATCTCTCAGGGACTCCAAACGTTGCAATTGGGTTGGCTTTACCGGTTAGTTGAAAGGCAGTTTTATCTTGACGAGATGTATCAGTTTTTATGGGTCCAGCCATCGGTCAAATTTGCTGACGTTTTCGCATTGCTGGATCGTAAAGCGTTGGATCGATTGTCCCAATGGATAAGTCTCGGGGTCACAGGGGCGTCTCAGGGGTTTAATGTATTTGATCGATCTGTACTGGATCGTATTCCCTCATCAGCAGGGAGTGGGTCTGTGGGGCTCTCTCAACTGGCTGCGTTTTTGGACGATCATTTTCTGGATGGCGTGATCAGGGTCCTGGGTTTTGTAAGTCGGGTGATGGCTTCGCTTATTGAGTTTATTGATGTTCGGTTGATCGACGGATTTGTAAAAATCCTAGGTCGGGCAACTCGCCAGGTTGGGCGCCGGGTTAGAGATCTGCAGAGCGGGATTCTGTCAGACTATCTGTGGAACGCTTTTGTAACCGTTTTACTTTTGATTGCGTTCTTGATTTTGTTCCGGCGTCTATAAGTTAGGAGGATTTTGATGGCTTTCCCGTTTCTAAGCATCCTATTGGCACTTCCCATCGCTGGAGCACTCATTATTCTTCTCGTTCCTAAAGACAAGACCGTTTTAGTCTGTGTGCTGGGATGTCTCTTCTCTCTGTTCACGTTGATTTTGGGGGGATATATTTGGGGGGCTGTCGCGATACGAGGTGGCGAGGCGATGCGTTTTGTGGAAAATCGGGCTTGGATTCCAGAACTAAGCATTACGTATACTCTTGGTGTCGATGGTTTAAGTGCCCCCATGCTTTTCCTTACAGGCTTACTGACGACTTTGGCCCTATTTTATTCCGCCTTTGAAATTGAGGAGCGGGTCAAGGAGTTCTTTATACTTTTTCTCCTGCTTGAGACCGGAATGTTGGGTGTCTTCATTGCTTTGGATCTGGTCTTGTTTTACTTCTTCTGGGAACTCGGCCTCGTGCCTATGTTTCTTCTTATTGGAGTCTGGGGCGGAGAGCGTCGTGAATATGCTGCGATTAAGTTTTTCCTTTACACACTCGCCGGTAGCGTTTTCGGCTTGCTCGGTATTCTTGCTGTCTATTACGACACAGGCACGTTCAATATCCTCGAAGCTGCTGCCAGGCGTCCCTTTGCCGATAACCTAACGTGGGCTACCCTCGTGTTTTGGGCGTTGTTTGTCGCTTTTGGGATCAAAGTCCCTGTGTTCCCCTTTCATACTTGGCTTCCAGATGCGCATACTCAGGCGCCGACGGCCGGAAGTGTCATCTTGGCGGGGATCTTGCTGAAGTTGGGAGCGTACGGTATGATGCGTATCGCTCTTCCCCTTTTCCCCGAGCGATTCTATTTCTTTACGGTGCAAGTCCCCATCATCACCGTGATGGCCGTGGTGAGTATCGTCTATGGTTCTTTAGTCTGTATGGCTCAGTGGGATCTGAAGCTCCTGGTCGCGTATTCTTCCGTGGCTCATATGGGGTATTTCACGTTAGGGATGGCAGCAGCGGCTGCGGGCTGGCCCCGGCTGGATACGGACCTTCGGATCTTTGATGCGGCAGCCTCAGGGCTCAATGGTGCGGCGATGCAAGAGTTCTCTCATGGCGTTGTCACCGGGGCTATGTTCTTTCTTGTGGGGATCATTTACCGCCGGGCTCACACCCGAAACCTTAAAGCTTTTGGAGGGTTGGCCACACAAACCCCCTATTATTATGGAATCACGTTGGTCACTGCCTTTGCCTCTCTGGGATTGCCGGGGTTGGTCGGATTCTGGAGTGAGCTGCTTGTCTTTCGTGGTGCTGTCAAGTTAGTCCCTGTCGCGGCCTTTGTCGGCGTCCTAGGTATGATTTTCACGGCCGGCTATGTCCTCTGGAAATTGGTCGAATATCTTTTTCTGGGCTCTCTGGACCGAGAGCGATGGGGTGACTTGCCTGATATGACTTGGTGGGAAAAAGTGACGCTTTGGCCGTTGATTTTGCTTATGGTGGGCTTGGGCCTCTATCCAGCTCCTATCATCGATACCTTCAATGGGGCAGTGACCACGATTCTTCGAATGTTAGGAGAGAGTTCGCCGTGACAAAGCTCTATAGTCAGGTATTTGTATGACTATCTGGCAGATCTCGCCTCAGCTTGTACTTCTTGTGACCGGTCTGGCCATTCTGGTGATCGATATCTGGAGATCCTCGCAGACTCGGTACGTCTGGGCACAAGGTCTCTCATTTGTCGGCATTCTGGGGGCCATGATCTTAACTTGCATTCTCTGGGGGACAGAACGACGGGTCATGTATGTCCTTCAGCTTGATGCCTTTACGTGCTACGGGTGGGTTTTGATCTTAGGTGCTTTGGCGGCGCTTGTTGCCATGAGCGAACGGTATCTCTCCCGACATATCCTGGAGCGAGGGCTTTTTTATGCCCTTCTTATGTTTGTTGGCTTCGCAGCGTTTCTCGTGGTGGCTTCGGTCAATCTTATTATTCTCGTTCTCGGCCTTGACTTTCTGAGTATCCTATCTTACATCCTAACTGGGTTTTTTCACGAAGATCAACGTTCAACTGAGGCCGCGATCAAGTATCTCATCTATGGCGCTGTTGTCTCCGGACTTATGATGTATGGTTTTTCGTGGCTATATGGGATTGCGGGTACTACCGATTACGCAGAGCTCTCCGGTGCGCTCCGTGCCTTAGAGAGTACGGAGACATCGGTGCAAGCATCGGCGCTTTTCCCCTTGCTGATTCTCATTATTGCCGGGCTTGGTTTTAAGATTGCATTGGTACCCTTCCATCAGTGGGCTCCTGACGCCTATGAAGGCGCTCCCACTGTCGTCACAGCGCTATTGGCCGTCATTCCGAAAGTAGCAGGATTCAGTGCGTTCATCCGGATTGTGATGACGGTATTTCCCTCAAGCCTCGTGCTGGGTCAGATGTTGCGTTATCCTGTGCTCCTTGTGTTGGCCGCTATCGCGATGACGTTTGGCAATCTATCTGGGCTCTGGCAGGAGCGTGTTAAGCGGTTGATGGCTTACTCTGGCATTGCTCAGTCTGGATATATGCTTATGGGACTGGCATTGGCAACACGATTCAGCCTCCAGGCCTCAATGTTTCAGCTCAGCACCTATGTCATCTCTGAGTTAGGGGCTTTCGCAGTCATTATCTTTGTCGCTCTATGGATGGATTCCGACGAAATTTCAGATTTCAATGGCCTATATGGGCAAGCACCTCTGGTCGCTGTTGCGCTTTTGGTGAGTCTCTTCTCTTTGATCGGGATACCTGGTACTGGGGGTTTCATCGGCAAGTTTATGCTGATATCCGCTGCTATCGAAGAGGGGGCTTTCTGGCTTGCCGTCATCGCCGGTCTCAACAGTGTGATCGCGCTTGGCTATTATTGGAAGATCATTCGAGCCGTTTTTGTGCAGGAGCCTCGTGGTCTGGGTGTTAATCCCGAGCCATCTGCACTTGAGTTAAAGGTTCTAGCGGTGACCTCGATTGCTGGCTCGGTGGTGCTGGGGTTCCTACCCAGTCTACTGCTCAATCGTTTGGATCGTGTTATCGACATATTCTTCTCACTCTAACTCTGAAAGTACTCATTATGCCAGAAATTCAATCCTTATACAGACTTCTTGACTCTCCCTTCTTTAGTGGCACGAGGTTACCTGATAGGGACATACCAATCTCGGGGATTACCGATGATTCCCGGACAGTTAAGGTCGGCAGCCTATTTGTGGCCGTTCCGGGCGTCCATGTTGATGGGCACCGTTTCATTTCTAAAGCGGTTGAAGCTGGGGCTGGGGCTGTGGTAGGGGAAAAATCCTATCATGAGATTGACCTCCCTGAGTTCGTACCCTACATTCAGGTCTCTGATAGCCGAGCAGCCTTGGGGTGGCTGCATGCCGGATGGTATGATTATCCGGGTGACCATCTTATACTTGTCGGTGTCACGGGTACGGACGGTAAGACTACCACAACTAATCTCATCCACGCGATGTTAAGGGCTGAGGGGATGATGACCGGAATGGTGAGTACCGTCAACGCGCGTATCGGTACGCAAGATTACGACACCGGTCTCCATACGACGACCCCACCATCCGGTGATATTCAGCGCTATCTATCTCAAATGGTGGCGGCGGGCGTTTCATACGCTGTCTTGGAGACGACTTCCCATGGGTTAGCTCAGCAGCGTCTCGCAGGTTGTCAATTCGATGTCGCCGTGGTCACCAATGTAACTCACGAGCATCTCGATTTTCATGGGAGTTGGGAAGCCTATATGAAATCGAAAGCTATGTTGTTTGAAAATGTGGCGGATGCAAGGGTAAAACATTCTAAACCACGGCAGATCGATCCGACAGCCGTGCTTAATGCCGATGATCCTCGGTCCATGTCAAATCTTTTGGATATTCAAGTTGCTCGCCAGATTATCTATGCGGTGGCGTCAGAAACCGCTGATGTCTATGCCCGTCCTGTTGAGTTCCGTCCGAATGGACTTCACTTCCGACTTGTTACACCTGTGGGCGAGATCGACATTCATAGTTCTCTTGTCGGTCTGTATAACGTAAGCAATATCCTTGCGGCAGCTTCGGCTGGAGTGGCCTTAGACCTTTCCCTTGATTCTATCGCAGAAGGTGTAGCCCGCGTGCAAACTATCCCTGGGCGTATGGAACGTATCGAAGAGGGGCAAGATTTCATCGCGGTGGTGGACTTTGCCCATACACCAAACGCTTTACGACGGGCCCTTGAGGCCGGGCGGGGGATGGTAACTCACGAGGGCCAGGTCATAGCCGTGTTCGGATGCGCTGGGTTACGCGATCGAGAGAAACGCTATTTGATGGGTTTGGCTGCTGGTGAGTTAGCCGATCTCATTTTTGTCACTGCGGAAGATCCTCGAACAGAGCCTCTTGATCACATTATGGAGGAGACGGCGCGAGGGCTTGACGCGGCGGGTCGTGAAGAAGGGCAGGGCTTTTGGCTTGTGCCGGACCGTGGACAGGCCATTCTTCAAGCGGTCGAGAGGGGACAGGATGGGGATATTGTGATGGTGTTTGGAAAAGGGCACGAGCAAAGCATGTGTTTCGGTGAGATTGAGTATTCTTGGGATGACCGGAAGGCAGTGCGCCTCGCTCTTAACGGATCCACGCTTGCCACATTGCCGACGGCGGATCCGTCTAATTGATCCCTATGACTTCTTCAGAGCTTTCTGTTGCCCTGGTCCATGATTGGCTGAATCAATACGGCGGGGCGGAGCGGGTGCTTGAGCGTTTGGTTCAAGTTTATTCCCGTGCCCCTATCTATACCAGTATGTATTGGCGGAGTCGGATGCCTGATGCCTATCGAACATGGGACATCCGTACGACGTGGATGGACCATCTTCCCGGTGTCTATCGTTTCCACCAGGCGTTTTTCCCGCTTTACGCGTTCGCTTTCAACCGATTAGATCTGAGTGGGTCTGGATACGATCTGATTTTGAGTAACAAGAGTGGATTTTGTCACGGTGTTCAGACGGGCGGTATTCCTCATCTATGCTATTGTTTAGCTCCTACGCGTTATGTTTGGGAATACGAACAATATGCGGCCCGTGAACATCTACCGGCCAGCGTGAAGCTTCTGCTTAAACCTATTATTCGTCGTCTTCGCCGTTGGGACTATGAGGTTGCACAAAGGCCGACGACCCATTATGTCGCTATCTCCACCGAGATCCAGCGTAGGATTCGGCGTTATTATGCACGTGATGCGGAGGTCATCTTCCCGCCGGTGGATGTTGGTCGGTTCTATGCGGTTGACGAGCACGACGACTACTATCTCATTGTATCCCGGCTCGTCCCTTACAAGCGAATTGATCTTGCCGTCCACGCCTTTACCCAGTTAGGGCTGCCTCTTAAGATTGTGGGAGACGGTCGCGACCGAGAGGCCTTGGAGGCTGATGCAGGAGCGAACGTATCCTTTCTAGGGTGGGTACCCGATGCGGATCTGCCTTCCCTCGTTGCTCGCTGTCGAGCCTTTATCTTTCCGGGACGGGAGGATTTTGGATTAGCACCTGTTGAGGCTCAGGCTGCTGGTCGCCCGGTGATTGCCTATCGGGCCGGTGGGGCACTTGATACGGTTGTTGAAGGGGTGACCGGAGCTTTTTTTGACGAGCCAACTTCTGAATCCCTGATGGAAGCCGTGAAAGGATTCGATCCTGATGCTGTCTCTCCAGACGTCTGTCGGTCCAATGCCGAACGGTTCGACTTCAATCGCTTTCAATCTCAACTAAAACAGACTATCAAACAGCTTGTGTAGGTTGTTGAAGTTGACCTCGTGGTGTAGATTAAGGCATCGCTTGTACTTCCCATTCGGGGCGCTGTGTCCACCAGGGAAGTGACCCGTATGAAGCTTGGATCTCATCCCTTTCATAGACCTCAAGCATGCATTCGTACCAGCTCATCCCCTCAGTTTTTTGAAAGTGCCACCACTCTATGTCATAGTACGAATTACGCCAATTGGGCAGGGCATTTCTACGCTCCCACCCAAAGTCAGCTGCGATGGTGGTGAAGTCGATATAGTACCCGGTAGGGATGGCCTTGAGCTTGCCGCCTTCGGCGGTTGCGGCTCCCCCTTCGGTGCGCGCACTCAAGTCCCAGGGCGCCGTACGCAATGGCTCTCCGAGAGTGCCATCCTGTTCGGCTGTCTTGATGAAGACGCGCCAATATGTGACGCCGCCGACATCCTCCCTTACCAACTCCAGCCGACCGTTGCGCAAGAAGGATTGATTGATGTCTACAGCCCTCCCGCATACGTGCCAGGAGATACGTCCCTGACCCGGTCGGGGGGTATGATTCATGGGCCGCCAGGAATCTCCTAGGATACTGAGATAATCCCACCCCGAATTTTTGAGCACAGCTTCCCGCATAGCATTGTAGCTATCGTTGACTCGATCACTCAGCTTTTCTGCCTTGTCACTGCCATTGACGTCGGGCAGATTCACCAAGGTATAGTGCTCGTCGGACTTCGCAAGAAGGAGCTCTGTATAGTGGGGTGGGGGTTTCTCGCCCTCGCGTTTGACGAGCTGGTCTTCCAGGCGTTCATCCAGCAGCGCGTTCGTCCAGTCTGGATAACCCATCCAGTCGTTCGTAGTATATCCCTCCTGCGCGAGAGCCCATCCCGTGATGTTTGCAGCGATCAAATACATTTTGGTTTGTTGTTGAAAAACAAATGCTATGGCCTCGCCATCTGGTGACCACGTGGGTTGACCCCCTACACCAAAAAGAATCGGGCGTAATTCTCCACGAGCTGCGGCCTCAATGTCATAAGGAATTCGCCAGATGCTTTCATCGCCAGGCACACCGGTTGAATAAGCCAGGTAGCTTCCCGTCGGAGACCAAGCGGGATGATCTTCGTTCTGATGGGGGGTGTTTGTCAGATTATAGACGCTACCGTCATCTAATGAGACGACGTACAAATCCTGGTTGGTGTTCCGGAATGAGGTAAATGCGACCGAACGACCATCTGGCGACCAAGCGGGTGAATAATCCGGCGCCGGATCGTCGGTCAGTTGCTGGCTTTCCCCCGTTTCGACGTTGAGGATGTGAATATCCAGGTTACCATCCTCGTAGGCTTCGTATGCCAGCCAACGACCGTCAGGTGACCACGTGGGCCCTGCTTCAAATTCCGGAGAGTGCGTAAGTCGGATGACCGTACCTGTGCTCATATCCATGGTATAGAGATCCCAACCCTGACCGCGGTTAGATGCAAAAGCGAGTGAGCGACCATCGGGGGACCAGGCTGGGCTTCTGTCTTCATCGGGGTCGAACGTAAGGCGCAAGAGGCGCCCCGAGTTCTGGGAGAGGAGATAGATATCACTGTTTCCATTGTGGCGCATGGTAAATGCTAACGTGCCTCCGCTACCCACCGGTGTGGGGGAGGGCTCTGCCGCGACGCTTTGTTCATAGGGGTCTGGCCCCGGGGTAGGGGTTAAGACAACGGTTCGGACAACCTCGCGGACTGATATATCAGGGCCCTGTGATGTGAAGTAGGGGCCTAAGGTTGCAGCTAGTACAAGCACCACCCATACGATAGGAGGAATATTGGCTTGGCGGGGGACAAACAGCCAGCCGAAGAGCTTTTTTAGGTGTGTCTTGAATGCAGCGATATCTCACCTCGCACTCAAATTAAAGTTCTTCCAGCGCCTCTTCCTCTTGACGTTCTCGCTGCTTGACGGCGAACCTTGCGAATATAATCCCCAGCTCGTAGAGGATGATGAACGGCCCTGTGACCAGGAGTAATGTCACGGGATCCGTGGTGGGAGTGACTACTGCCGCAAAGATCGCAGCCAAGAACCAGACAATTCTCCGGGCTTTTGCCAGTTGAGCGGGGGTGACGAAACCAAAGCGACTGATGATGTAGATGACAAGGGGCGTTTGAAAAAGTAGCCCCATCCATATGACTAACGTCGTCACAAAAGAGAGATAGTTTTCTAAGGAGTAGGTGGGTTCTACGACCTCTCCCAAAAAGCCCATCAATACCGGCATACTGACCGGAATAAGTACCTGGAGAGTAAAAAGCGCGCCAAGTATAAAGAAGACAAAGACTGCCGGAATGCCTAAGAGGACAACGGACCGCTCATTTGGATAAAGGCCGGGCGCGACAAATCCATAGACTTGAAAGAGTATGTAGGGGAGCGCCAACCCAAAACCAGTTGCTAATGCGATTCTGAAGTAGATGATGGGAGCTTCTGTTGGGCTCAGGACGATAACGCTTCCCCCCTCTAAGGGTTGTATCAACCATTCAACGATAACCTCAGCAAAAGCAGAGGCTAGGAGTGTTGCCAATATCCAGGAGATAACCGCACGGAAAAGTCTCTGGCGCAGCTCTTTGATATGCTCAAACAGCCCCATCGATTGTTCGTGTGTTGTCATCCTAAGCCTCAGAGCTTTCTGTGGTGGACGATACTGTTTCGGGAGATTGGGATGAAGATGCGTTTGACTCTACTGATTGCGATGATGTTGAAGCGTCGTCAGGGGACTTAACGGCCTGATCGACGGTTTCCGATATCTCATCAAGATCCTCCTCGACCCTTTCTGTGACTGCTTCGACGGAGCTTTTTGCCTCTTCAAGAGTTTCTTGAGCCTTTGAAACCGTCGCTTGTTGAGTCTCTCTGGACATATTTTTCAGGTCTCTATCGAGATCTCGTGTGGCGCTCTCTAGCGAATTCTGAGCCTCCTGAAGTGCCCCCTGAGCTTCCGCGACGGTGTCTTGGGTTTCGGCAAGTGTCTCTTCAACTTCCTCGGGCACGTACCCCTCCTGCAGGGTCCGGGTAACCTGAGCCCACATTTTGCTCGCGGCACGGGTATATTTTCCGATCGTGCGCATAAGCTGCATAATATCCTCCGGCCCAAAGAGGATGAGGGCCAGTAGGATTATGACGAGCACTTCACCGCCGCCGATATTCAAGAACTCCATTTTCTATCTCCCGTGTGGGGATAACAGTATCCCGGTGACAACAGCTTTCGTACGTATAGGGGGTAACAAGTATAAAAAAGCAGTAACTTTATGGAAATGACGGGTGTTAAGCTTCTTCCGTTGCCTTTTCCTCTTCGGTCGTCTCGTGATTTCCAGTCTGCATTTGATCTTTGAATCCCCGAATACCTTTGCCGAGTTCAGATCCAAGTTTGGCGATGCGTCCGGGACCAAAAACCAGAAGCGCCAGTACCAACACCAAAATTAACTCTGGGATGCCGAAATTTCTGAACATCATCGCTTACTCTCTCCTCTCCTACTTTCTTCCTAGTGATCTATGAAACAGGTCGCTCTGTCAGTGACTTATCCGCAATGATACTACGACTATGCCATCAGACAATAGCTTAATGATCAAACGGCCCGATCGATAGACTGATCGGGCCGCTTCCGTTTGAGCCCCCGGCGCGACTTGAACGCGCAACCAACTGGTTCGAAGCCAGCCACTCTATCCGATTGAGCTACGGGGGCACATCGATTAAAACGGCTGGACCCGATAAGCCCAGCCTGTTTAGGGGTGGATGATGGGATTCGAACCCACAGTCTCCTGTTCCACAGACAGGTGCCCTAACCGTTGGGCCACATCCACCATATTTACGAACCGTATTGTACCATAATCTCGACGACCGGCAAGTCTTATAGCTCAGGTCACGTGTCGGTCTCGTCAAGATTCAGGTTCGGTTTTTAGCCTTTTCCTCCATGAGATCAAAAGGGTTTCCAATGGGTAACAAGATGTGGAAAGTGCTTCCTGGAAGCTCAGCCTCATCCTGCCCAGGGCTTTCTGCCCAAACCCTGCCATCGTGGGCTTCAATAATGCCCTGGGAGACCGTTAGTCCCAATCCCAACCCCCCACCTTTGAAAGCCGTCTTGCTCGAGCTGTGAAAGGAGGTGTCCTCTAGCACGTAAAATCTATCGAATATGTGCGGTAACTCATCTTTCGGGATGCCGACCCCTGAATCCTTAACCCAGAGATGAACGACATCGTCTAAATTCTCGGCGTTGATACGTACTGTCCCCCCATTGGGGGTATATTTGATGGCGTTTCCGATGATGTTACCTATGGCCTGGTGCAGTCGGCGCGGGTCCCCTTGAATCACGGGAATATCTTTGAGGCCCGGTCCTAAATCGAACACGAGATCGCGGGACGGGCCGAAGTTTTGCAGGTTATTCAGTACAGACTGCACAATCGATTTCAGAAAAACCGGTTCTTGAGAGAGTTCCAGCCGATCGGCATCGATCAGGGAGACATTGAGGATGTCTTGAATCATATCACTGAGTCGCTCTACGCCTTTTGCCACTCTCATTAGCAGGTTGGTCGGCGTACCTTCCACCTCCGCCTCGCCAGGTATATTGGGATTCGCCATTAAAATCTGGAGATAACCGTAGATCACGGTCAGAGGAGTGCGCAACTCGTGCCCGGCGAGTACGACGAAGTCAGACTTCATCTTTTCAACGCGCTGAAGCTCGGCATTTGCGTTCTGAAGTTCACGAACCTTTTCCTCCAGTCGGTTCACGAGCCGTTGATTGTACTCCAGAAGGTACTGAGCGCGTTCCTCCGGGGAGTCAACCTGTTCTTGCAAACCGACCAGGTAACTTCGCACCTGATCGGCAAAGGTATCCACGTCGATAGGCTTGGCAATATACCCCGTACATCCGGCAACGATGGCTCGTTCCCGGTCTCCCCGCAGCGTTGCTGCAGTGACGGCGATGATGGGCGTCTTCTCTAAACCGGGAACGGTTCTCAAGCGAGTGGTGACTTCATATCCATCCAACCCACTCATATTGATGTCCATCAAGATAAGATCGGGTGTATCCTGTTGAGCGATCTCTATGGCACTGATCCCATCGTCCGCCAGTCGGACGTCGAAACCTTCGACTCTTAAGATACGTTCAACCAATCTCTGACTTGAGACATCATCCTCAACGTAAAGAATAGTGGTCATAGCTACGCCTTTGCTGTGCGTTCTTTAGCCGGCCTCAGATCCTAGGAGTCCCTTAATTCCCGAAAGTAGGTCATCATCCATGAACGAACCCTTTTCGAGCAGCATCTTGATCTGCCCTTGGAGGCGTTCTTTTTCCTGTCGAGATAGTTGCTTGGCAGTGATTACAATAATCGGCAGATCCTCAAATTGGCGGTCTTTTTTCAGCTTTTCGATAACCTCAAATCCGTCGATATCAGGCATCATAAGATCCAGTAATACCAGATCTGGCTGCTCTGAGCGGATTAACTCAAGACCTTCTCGCCCATCGTACGCCTCGATAATACGATAGTTCCCTCGCGT
Organism: Anaerolineae bacterium; assembly: GCA_034437735.1. Lineage (GTDB taxonomy): Bacteria > Chloroflexota > Anaerolineae > B4-G1 > SLSP01 > PWVB01. The sequence continues at coordinate 80,953 of DAOTTS010000093.1, read as the reverse complement.
CTGCAAGATTCGTCTCAATAGTCGGGTGGCGTCGGGGTTATCCTCAATGATAGCGACGCACTTGACGCGTGCGTCGAGCTGGTCCAGCGCACCCAGCAGTCCCTCAGTGGGGGTGCGACCGACCTTGGATTTCGCCGGTACCGTAGGCTCTGAGCTTGTAGACTTGCGGTTTGTGCGCGTTGAAACTACCTTGACCCAGTCATCGTCGAGGAGAAATTTCTCGACTGGGAATGTATGGCCCGAGCAATTGACGACCACTGTTTCATCCTTCTTAATGATGTTTTGATTGAGAAGTTTAAACAGTCCTGCGAATGCAGTTGCCGCGGCCGGTTCAACTGATAGTCCCTCCATTTTTGCGACGAGATGCAATGCGCGGAAGATCTCTTCGTCAGAAGCTGCTACAAAAGCGCCACCATGCTGGCTGACGACAGACTGGAGGTATTCATAAGCTGGGCCCGGATAACCCGTTGCAATCGTAATGACCCGAGTGTCAGGATCGGATACCGGTTCAGCCTTAGATAATCCAAGCTGATAAGAATTGACCATCGGCGCACACCCTTCAGCCTGAACCAGTGCCAACTTCGGCAAGCGATCGACGAGCCCAATTTCGTAGAGCTCGGTATACCCTTTCCAGAACCCTACCGGTCCCATACCACCGCTCACGGCTTGAATATACCAGTCCGGTGCACGCCATGGGGCTCCATTTTCTGAGGGTCCCAGCTCTAGCCCAAGTTGCTCGGCAATTTCAAAGCCGATCGTCTTCATGCTCTCTCGAGTTCCGACATCGCGGATCCCGCGATCGGCCGGAATGCCCTTGTGTTCGGCAAATTCTGCTGCTACCTTTTTGGTAGCGTCATAGGTGTCGGTAACCTTGATGACCTCACTGCCATAGATGGCAATCTCTCGCATCTTCTCAGGGGGAACGAGGCTCGGAATAAACGTCCAAAGTTTAATGCCTGCGTAAGAGGAGTAAGCTGAGTAGGAGATGGCCACATTGCCCGTTGAGGCAACGACTAGCTCTTTGACTGCGGCTTCTTTCATTAACGAAATAACCAGAGACGCCTGGCGATCTTTGAAAGAGTTCGTGGGGTTTTGTCTTTCATCCTTGATATAGATGCTAGGTGCTCCAAGCATCATGCCCAGGTTATTAGCGTGGAGGAGGGGCGTTCCTCCCTCTCCCATTGATATCTGGTACTCTTCGTTTCGGAGCGGTAGAAGTTCACGATACCGCCACATTGTAAACGGGCGCGTTTGAAGGAGATCTGGCCATAGCTCCTGGATCCTATCTGGACTATACTTAACCTCCATCCAATCGTGTCCGCACTGTTCGCACGCAGGAGTGGGAAGCACGAAAGGCTGGCGGTGTCCGCAACTTCCGCATTCTAGCTCCATCTCCATGGGTATCGCTGAGGGGATAACTGGCATTTCACCTGCCCTTTCTTTCTGTGAACTCTCCTAACCCATTGAGAGTCTCTGTTTTGATTGAGTTGGTATTTTGCTCTATGTAGGATATCATATGTTTGATCAATCACAACCTTCAGTTTCACAATGGGCTAGATTCTGTGACAAGGTAAGAGGACGGTTGTTGATCGATTTTGCTATAGGGTATTACAGATCTGGTCATGAGTAGCTAAAAAGATTCTGGGTTTCCATAGATGTCCTGGAAAAGTTTAGTTGTTTACGTCTGGATCTTGAGTATCCTTTTTCTTGTGGAATTATATTGAGTGGTGAGTACCACCACTCATTTTTTATGTTTGCCTTTTCTTTCAGGTTGTTTTATAATCACTTTAGTCTCTAGAGTGCCAAGGGTGGGTCATGTCAACAGAGGATGAATTAAGCCAAAGCACGATAAATCTTTCTCAGAAGCGAGATGATAAACGCAAGCGGGGGTTGTCACAGCGTTTGAACATTCCCCTTTCCTTGGAGTCCAATACCCAGGACCTCAATACCCAAGTTGACGAGAAAAGCACGGAACCAGATGCGGAAGGGGACAATGAGTCGGTGACCCGTGTGGTGGAATTCCCAGAAGCGTCTAAACCGACATCAAAAGATGAGGAGATTAAGACCCGAAAGGTTTCGCCTAGCAGTGTTGCTGCCGAGGCCGATCCTCCTGAGGAAGGCCTGCTTCCTACAGGAACCAGATTGCAGGATCGATATGAGATCTTGGGGGTCGTGGGGATCGGCGGCATGGGGGCGGTTTACCGTGCTCGCGATTTACGGTTTCCCGGCGTCAATCGGATTTGTGCGGTTAAAGAGATGATCAATACTGCGTCTGATCCTCAGGTCCGGCAAATGATCGTTCGTAACTTCGAACGTGAAGCCAGTATTCTCGCCACGCTTAGTCATCCTGCTATCCCACAGGTCTACGACTTTTTCACGGAAGGGACTAGGAGTTATCTGGTTATTGAGTTTGTGCCAGGCGAGGATCTAGAGGTGAAGATTGCTGAGGCTGAGGGCTACTTCCCTGAGTCTCAGGTCATTGAATGGGCTGTGCAACTTTGTGACGTTTTGTCGTATCTTCACAACCACAAACCCAGGCCCATTATCTTTCGTGACCTGAAGCCTTCGAATATTATGCTTGACGATCAAGACCGCATTCGATTGGTTGACTTTGGGATTGCGAAGCTCTTTCAAAGCGGTGAGAAAGGTACAACTATTGGCACAGAGGGATACTCGCCTCCCGAACAGTACCGTGGCATCGCTGAGCCCAGGGGGGATCTTTATGCCCTGGGGGCGACCCTTCATCATATTTTGAGCAAACAGGACCCTCGGTTAGAGCCTCCGTTTTCTTTTGCAGAACGCCCCATTCACAAGACAAACCCAACAGTCTCAAAAGAGCTGGTTGATGTTATCGAGAAAGCTCTCGAATATGATATTAACAAGCGATGGGGGTCAACAGAGGAATTTAGGAGAGCGTTGCTTTCTGTTTCGTCGGCAAAAGGTTTGGGGCGAACAGGGAGCCAAGGCGAAACGCAAGCTTTTGGTGGTACGGGCGTGCTGAAAGCGATTTGGCAGTTTGCCTGTGAGGATGAGGTTCGCGGTGCGGTTCAACTCCACGATGATATTCTACTCGTGCCTTCCTACGATCATAATGTATATGCGCTTGATATCGAAAATGGTGATTTCATCTGGAAGTATCCTACTGAGGGTGGGATTGCGTCTTCGCCTTGTGTGCTGGATGGGATGGTTGTATTTGGCTCCACAGATCATGTGGTTTATTCTGTGGATCTCCAGAGTGGGCGCCTGTTATGGACGATGCCAACGAAAGGGCGGGTTTACTCCTCTGCGTATCCAGATCTGGGGCACTTCTTCATTGGCTCCGATGACCGTAATCTCTATGCGATACATCAGCATTCGGGGCGCAAAGCTTGGGATTATACATCGGATGGCAAGATCCGGTCTCAACCTTTCGTCAATGATAATTTGATCCTCTTTAGTTGTGAGATGGGGATGGTATATGCTCTTGGGTTGGATCGTAAAATGCGATGGCGATTTCGCTCCCGTCGCGGTATTCTTGCTGCGCCTATTATCAGCGACGGCCTCGTTTTTGTCGGTTCACTTGATTGGTCTTTCTACGCACTAGATGTTCGTTCAGGATGGTCAGCTTGGAAATACCGCACGGGTGGCGGCATTGCCTCAACCGCAGTTGTATGGGAGGACCTCGTCTTTTTTGGTTCGGCGGATAAAAATATCTACGCTCTGGATAAGAGCGAAGGACGGGTGGTATGGCGGTATGAGACCGATGGCCAGGTGACCGGGACTCCAACGGTTTATGAGGGCGCTGTTTATGTTGGTGGGGTTGATGGGGCGCTTTACTGCTTTGATGCGCGCAATGGGTCGCTGCGTTGGCGCTATCAGACCGATGGCCCAATAACCGGTCAGCCTAAGATCGCCGATGGTGTCGTTTATTTTGGTTCGAGTGACCGGAATGTCTACGCAATTCCAGCTTAGGGCTGACGTTCAGCTTGACTTTGCCGGAGTTATTGAGTCGCTATTTTTTAGAGTTCGAGGTGATGAATGGCATCGATTCGTGAATGGGTGAGTGGTTTTTTCGGAAAGAATCAAGAGGCGTCTGCCAAAGAGGCGGAAGCATTATCCCAAGACCCGGTGTCGAAACTTGAGGTAGGACCAGAGCCGTCCCCCCAAGACAATAAGGCAGAAGAAGCCGCGAATGTCGGCCATGCATCGACGAATCAGGTGAGTTTCCGGCATACTCAGGTCTTTCAATCAGGATGGTTGACCGACGTAGGGAGTGTCCGCGGGCAAAATGAGGACGCTTTGTTAGTCTTTACGGGTCAGCATGATGCTAATGATAGTGGTCAACCCCTTCCTCCTTTTGGCCTTTTCATGGTTGCGGATGGTATGGGAGGGCATCAGAAGGGGGAGATGGCCAGCTCGTTAGCGCTTAGGATCTCTGCCAGTCATTTGATTTCGACCATATACTTGCCGATGCTGTTGGGCTCGGAACGGGGGGCGGATCAACCCTCGCTTACTGATGTGGTTAGAGATGCTGTTTCGCGGGCTAACCGGGCTGTTGCTCGTGAGTTGCCGGGTAGTGGGAGCACTCTGACCTATGGATTGGTTCTTGGTAGTCGGCTATTTATCGGGCACGTAGGGGACAGTCGAGCCTATTTACTGCGGAATGGGTCATCACCTGAGCGCTTAACCCGCGATCACTCTTTTGTAAATCGACTTATTGAGATGGGACAGATCTCTAAAGAAGAAGCACTCGTTCATCCGCAAAGAAATGTGCTCTACCGGGCTATCGGTCAAACCGATGGGCTTGAGGTGGATGTTACGACTAATGCGCTTCAAGATGGGGATCGGTTGTTATTGTGCAGCGATGGATTATGGAATATGATGGAGGAGTCATCGATCTGGCGCATACTTTCTGATCCGCAGGATCCCCAAGAAGCATGTCTGCGGCTTGTCGAAGCTGCCAATGAAGCCGGCGGCAACGACAATGTGACTGTGATTTATACACAAGTGAATTTGTCTGATTTGTAGATTCTCGAAAGCCTAACCTATTATGGTTGAGATTAATCCTAATCGAGATTACTATCGTATTCTAGATGTTAGTGAGGATGCTGATCGAGATGTGATTAAAAGGGCTTACCGTCAAAAAGCCCGCGAGTATCATCCTGATGCAACGCACGGAGATGCTGCACGCTTTCGTTTGGTTCAGGAGGCCTATGAAGTGCTCGGTGACATAACGTTTCGCCGGGCTTATGACCGACAGCGGATCAAACGGGGGCGGAATAAGGATGCTCCCATTAGTTTATCGATCTTGTTAAACTCTGAGACCCTCCAACCGATGTCGCATGGGCAGATGCTTTACGTGGTGGTGGATGTGCATCCGAAAGAGAAATTGCGCGATTCGCGCCAGCGTTTGAATCTGGCATTGGTCATTGATCGTAGCACCTCCATGCGTGGGACTCGGATGCATAACGTTAAGATGGCAGTGAACGAACTTGTCGATTCTCTGCATCCAAACGATCATTTAGCTTTGGTTGCCTTCAGTGATCGCGCTGAGGTTATCAAGACCTCCGATAGCGTTAGTAACCAGCATAGTTTTCGATCGGCTATTGCAGCTATGACTGCTGCCGGAGGCACTGAGATCTATCAAGGTCTGTCTCTCGGTATCAAACAAGTCCAACGGCACCGGGCTGATGACAAGATTAATCACGTGATTCTGTTTACTGATGGGCGTACGTATGGTGATGAAGAGCTTGCGCTCCGAGCGGCAAGGCGGGCTGGCAATGATGGTATAGGAATTTCAGCCTTTGGCATCGGTGAAGACTGGAATGATTTGTTTCTCGAGAGTGTTGCGCGCTACGGCGGCGGTGTCTCTTATTACATCGACAGTCCTTCCAAGGTAAGAGAAACTCTGAAATCGGAGATTAAAGGACTGACTAATCTTGTGTTGCGCAAAACGGAACTGCTTGCTAGTGTCGTTCCTTACGTGGAGCTGCGTAACGCCTTTCGGGTTTCTCCTCATATGGAGATTCTTCCTATTGAGAGGGGGCAGTCTATCAAGATAGGGGACGTTTCTGGGCGGGATACGTTGACCTTGCTTCTAGAATTGGTTGTGAATCATGATGAAATTGGCACGAAGCGCATTATGAGATTGGAGCTTACGGGTAAGGACGTCCAGTCTTCAGAGACCGTTAGTGTGCAGCAGGACGTTCACATTGACTTCACGTACAATCATGAGGAGACATCGGTTCCACCTCGGCTGCTCAATCTGGTCGCCCGTTTGAGTGTCTTCCGCCTTCAGGAGAAGGCCTGGCAGTCTGTTGAGTCAGGTGATCCGCAACAGGCTACGCGTTATCTGGAATCTGCTGCAACGCATTTGTTTGATATGGGATATCGAGAATTGGGGCGTGCTGCGATGCTGGAGGTAGGACGCCTCGCACAGGGTACTGGGCCAACAGTTGAAGGGCGCAAAAAACTTCGGTATGGGACACGGGCCCTTTCCATTCCTTCGTCTTGATAAGGGAGGTAACGATGACTCAAAAGGATAGCAAGGTAGTGTGTCCATCGTGCGGGGCTGATAATTTGCCCGGTACACTTTTCTGTGTTCAGTGTGGAACTTATCTGCCCTCGGGTGGCCCTCTACGTACCGAACCTCTTCCCGATCAGGAGGATGAACGACCCGCTCGACCGAGACAGGATGGGGAAGGGGAAGACGCGAAGAACCGTTCGATCAATATCGAGGTTGATGTTTTGAATACGGGCCGGAAGATACTTTTATCTGCAGATCGAGAAATCCTTGTGGGTCGACTTGATGCAGCCCATGGGATTTTCCCGGAACTTGATATGACAACGGACGGCGGCCTAGAGCAAGGTGTCTCGAGACGCCATGCCCGTATTTACACTCGGGATGGCACTTGTTTCGTGGAGGACCTAGATAGCACGAATGGAACATTCCTGAACGAGGAGCGGGTGACCCCTTACCTTCCCTATGCATTTCGTGACGGAGATGTACTAACATTTGGAACTATGCAGCTCAAAGTCCACATTCACAAGAATACGCCTGGTGACGAGGATTGAGCTCCCGGCTGCCTTAAAATGCTGAGTATCGTTATTCCTGATGGGTTTTTGTTCACAAAGGAGTTAATATGCCCTATACGTTGTTGGTTCACATTGAAAACGAGGATGCAGTTGTAGGGGACGTTGAAGAACTGCCTGATCCTAATGCTCAGTACATTGCACTGAGAAGTCCTCGATTGAGAGATGGGCGAGAGGTTACCTATCTCTTAGCAGAAACGAATGTTGTGCTTTATCCATGGAACCGTGTTCACTCCGTAGAGATTCTGCCAACAGAAGAAGATGAACAGATCGTTACCTTCATCCGTGAGTAGTGACTCGGGCCTTCATCCCCTGATTCTTGTTGTGGATGATGAGCCGCGCATCATCCGGTTCGTCCGTATCAACCTGGAGATGGAGGATTTTCGGGTCATTGAGGCTCACAACGGTCTAGAAGCTCTCGATCAAGTGCGCGAAAAGATGCCGGACCTCGTCCTGCTCGACGTGATGATGCCGGAGATGGATGGTTTCGAGACGCTTCGGATGATTCGCGAAACGTCTAACGTGCCGATCATTATGCTCACGGTCCGTGATTCTGAGGATGACAAAGTTCGAGGATTGGATCTCGGTGCTGATGATTATGTGACGAAACCGTTTAGTCCTCGCGAATTGGTCAGCCGAGTAAGAGCGGTGCTTCGGCGGTTTGAGAGTTTGACACCGCCTGATACCTCTGTCCTGGAGATCGACGATTACCTTAGTGTAGATTTTAACACAGCTGAGGTCATCGTCGATGGCGAGCGTATCAAACTAAGACCTACCGAGTTCCGTCTGTTACGTCACCTCATTGAAAATGCCGGTTGGACCGTTCCCCATAGCACACTCCTATCTAAGGTCTGGGGGTATGAGTATAAGGACGAAATCTCCTATTTGCGCCTGTACATCAACTACCTACGCAAAAAGATTGAACCGGATACGTCAAATCCGCAGTACATCCTAACTGAGCGGGGGATGGGCTACCGATTCATCGATTATGAGAAACGTCAATCGGACTCTGAATGAGAAGGAGACATAACTCGGATACGTCAGGCTAAGTGGCGTATTGTAGTTCTCCCATAGGCTGTGAAGGTCCGTAGTGGGTCGCCTATAAAAGCGGACTATCTTTTCCTCTTTGAGGTCAGAAAGGTAGTCCGTTTGTCATTCCTGCATTCAGTGGTGCAGGTTTCTTATGGAATTCTAAGTCAAGTCGGGTAGAATACGATTGAGTAGCATAAAACCTGAGGATTGGCCGTACGATTGATTGTAACGTTGGTTGTGAGTCTTTCCTGAATAAGATTCGGAGGTTGATGCCGGTATGTTTTGGAATCCGACGTATTTTCTGATCAGTTTGCCGGCGTTGCTCTTGGCGCTTTATGCGCAGTGGAAAGTGCGGAGTACCTATCGTGAGTATCTGGATAAACCCAACAATGCAGGGATTAATGGCCTGCAAGCGGCGCGGTTGCTGCAGAAACACACGGGGCTTTCGCTTCATATTGAGGGCACGCAGGGCGAGTTAAGCGATCACTATGATCCCCGAAAGAAGGTTTTGCGCCTCTCTAACAACGTCGCCAGATCTTCATCCGTAGGGGCGGTTGCGATTGTAGCTCATGAGTTTGGGCACGCGGTTCAAGATGCGCAAGCGTTCGCACTGCTTCGGTTGCGGTCCGGGCTAGTCCCCGTTGTGAATTTTACATCGTGGTTAGGTCCGATTCTCTTTGTCATAGGGATGATGCTCAGCTCCCAATCTCTTGCGACTATCGGGGTCTTCTTTTTCGCCGGTGCTGTGGTGTTTTCTCTGCTGACGCTGCCGGTAGAACTCGATGCCAGCCGGCGCGCGATTTCACTTCTCAAACAAAGTGGTATTGTGAGTGGATCTGAGGGGGTGCGTGGAGCTCGTAAGGTGTTATCCGCTGCTGCACTTACCTACATTGCAGCTCTTGCGCAATCTCTTTCCACGATGTTGTACTATGTGATGGTTCTTGGCGGGATGCGTCGCCGCAGGCGGTAACCTCGCTCATCAGACAGCTATCTGGAGTCAAGCCACAAGCCCTCATTCAAAATGAGGGCTTGTGGCTTGCGTTTTGACAATGCTGGGTTAATATGATGGGGTTGAGGTTTCGTATGAAATTATGGGGAAATCCTCTTCGTCAGTTGGATATATCCCTCGCGCAAAACACTTCCCGATTTGTGATGTCGTGATTTAAGAAGCGTGCGGCTCTGTTTTGGGTTTGTCTTTCAGGAGGCGGGTTATTCATGCATAAGCGCAGTTTCATCGGACTGGCCATCTGCATCCTAGTGGTGATTTTGGCCGGCTGTCAGACTTCTACACCTACATCACCCACTCGAGCAACGTCGCAGCCAGAGGCTGCGACTGAGACGCTTGCCCCGACAGAAACTACCTTACCTCCGACTTCGACGCCTTTTGTAATCACGGATCCGTATCCCCCGTTTGTGCTAGACTTTGAACCTCGGCGAGGTGAAGTGGTCTCGACGACGACCCAGATCCGGCTTGTCTTTGATCAACCTATGGATAAGGAGAGTGTCGTCCAATCGTTCAGCCTCTATCCAGAGGTTGAGGGGGCGTTTGCCTGGGACGACACCTCCGAATTGGTATTTTATCCTGAGAGCTTGAATCCTCAAACCCGTTATCAAGTGTCGCTTGGCCCAGCTGCTCAATCAAAAGATGGGCTTCAAATGGGTGATGAGTATAACTTTGCTTTTTCCACTGTATCTCCGCTACTCGTTACCCAAATCAATCCTCCAGATGGTGCTTCTGATTTACGCGGGGATACAGACATCCTCTTGGCTTTCAATCATCCCGTTGTTCCCATTCATTGTGTTGGTGAGTATGTTCAAGCTGATGGTGAGTGTCTTGAGTTACCCTTGACGTTCTCTCCTTCCGTTCTGGGGCGAGCTGAGTGGGTGAATACCTCGCTCTATCGTTTCACTCCCATCTCAGGGTGGGGCGCCGGCGAGCGCTATAACGTTACGTTATCCTCAGGCGTTGCAAGCCTAAGCGGGGCTGTTCTTCAGGAAACTTTTAATTGGTCGTTTGAAACCGCTCCTCCCCGGATAACGACGGTTTTTCCGGAGTCTGGATTTGCACAGGTGCGTTTGGCGTCGGCCATTAGTGTTACGTTCAACACACCTATGGATCAGGCAATCACCGGACGCGAATTCAATCTTGTCAGCGAAGACGAGCGCATTGTCCCAGGTACGATTCGCTGGCGTGATAATGGCGCTGTGTTGATATTCACACCGACAGATAGGCTCGTTCTGGATTCAGATTACACGGTGCAGGTGAGTCCGCGAGCTCGTGCGCGGACCAGCGCGCCTTTGGAGAATCCGCGCATGTGGTCCTTTCATACGGTTTCCGAACCCCAACTCGTTCGATATACGCCGGATGACAACGAAACTTTGGTTGGACTTAACCGACCTGTCCAACTCAACTTTGCAGGTGCCATCGATGAAAAGACCCTGGCTGATAATGTAAAGATCGATCCCGAACCTGAAGATGAGCGTCTGTACACATATTACGATAAGATATCGAACGTATATACCCTTCAATGGGAACGCCAACCTCGCACAGAGTATTGTGTTGAGGTTTTATCCGGCGTCTCCGACATCTATGGGCATACATTGGAAGAATCCACAACTTTATGTTTCGTCACGGGAGATCTTCCTGTGCGTTTAGAACTGCCTATGGCTGCTGACATGGTGGCGATGAACGCTGACGAGCCCTCGGTTCTTTATCTGGGGGCTAGGAATGCCGATGATATCTCGTTCGTCCTCAGCCAATATGACGAATCGACGTTTATCAGGCAGGATTCCTCCGCTGAGGGAGACGTATTGCGGGAATGGGTTGAGGATTTCGATCTATCGCCCAACCAGAGTCAACTCGTTCCTCTGTACTTACGTAGATTGCGTGGTGCACTTCCTACTGGATTATACGGGCTTGAGTGGCAAATCCCGGGACAAAACTACGGGCCTCGTCGATTAGGTATTGCCGTTGTCGATCGTCACATCTCCATTAAGTTGACGCGGGATGAGGCTGTTGTTTGGGTCACGGATTTGGAGAGCGGATCGCCTATCACGCGTACGGCGGTGCGGTTAATCGACAACCAAGGATTGCTCATTGCCGGTGGAACTACGGATGACGAAGGCTTGGCAAGAATCCCGATCAGCCCCGTTGATAATCTCTGGAATCGTGTGGCCGCGGTGATTGGGGCCGCCGGCGAACCAGGTTTCGGAATTGCAATGACCGGTTGGTCTGGCGAGGCCTCTCCGTGGGAGTTCGGCCTCAATTTTGCCCCTGGTCTCTCGCCAGCCTCTCGTATTTTCCTGGAGACGGATCGGGAGCTCTATCGACCAGAGCAAACGTTGCACTTCCACGGGTTGGTGCGTGAGGGGTATGAAGGTACATATCAAGTGCCGGGAGCAGAGACTCAGGTGGACGTAACGCTGCAAACTATCGATATGCGACCGATCTATTCTGAAACCCTTACGTTGTCGGAGTTTGGCAGTTTCTCGGGTTCGATCCATCTGGAAGAGATGATCGCATTAGGCGAATATGTTCTCAATGCCTCGATTCACTCACAGAACAGTGACCGTGCAACCTTGAGGATGGGCGGGGGCTCAAAGCGGGTCAGCATTGAGGCATATCATAAGTCGCCGTTCCAAGTGGATGTATTCCCTGATGTTATGCATATCCGTCAAGGTGAGGTCGTGCAGTTTCATGTGGCGGCTGACTACTTCTCTGGTGGGAGTCTCTCAAATGGGTCCGTTGATTGGGAGCTCAGGGCAGCTCCTTATGCCATGGGAGAGTCTGAACGATTGTCCAAGCTGGGATGGCAGTGGAATAGTCATTCCTTTGGGGCGTCTTCTAAGGTGATTACTCAAGGCAAAAGTACGCTTGATGAATCAGGGGGACTCCTCTTGGAGTTCCCGGCAGACTTGACCCCTTTGGGCGATTCCGAGAGTGTTGAGTCCCAGAGGTGGACTTTGAACGTTCGAGTGACAGATAGGTCTCAGTTGCCCGTTTCTGATCCCGTTGCGGCTGTTGGTAAGGCGATTGTTCATCAAGCTGACCTGTATCTTGGACTTCGACCGAAAGCACGGATGGTTCGCGCTCGTGAACGTGTTGAGATCGAGGTTCGGGCTGTCGATTGGGATGGCGAACCTTTGCCGGAGCGTGAAATCACGGCGATGTTAGTCAGAAGAACATGGGCATCTGATGATGGTGAGAACACGCCTGGGCGAGCGATTGATTCGATTGTCTCCGAAACGACTTTGACGACTGATGCTGATGGTGATGCGCTTGCTGTGTTCAACCCACCGAGGAGTGGGAACTATGTGGTCAGGTTGGAGAGCGAGGATGCACAAGGGCACGATGTGGCTGTGGAAACGACCCTCTGGGTAAGCGGAGATGATTCCTTTGGGTGGCATCCAACCTCTGATGTTATGGCTCTTAAGCCTGACGCACAGGTCTACGACGTGGGTGAGAGTGCTCAAATCCTAGTGCCGGTTCCTTTTACCGGGACTTATCAATTGTTGCTCACCGTGGAGCGTGATAGTTTGCTGAAGGTGAAGAGATTCGTCTTCGATCAGCCTAACCCTGTCATTGAACTACCCATTGAGGAAGCCTACGCGCCTAACGTTTACGTATCGGCATTAGCTGTGCGCCCGGCGACCGACGAGCAGGGACCCGATGTGCGCGCTGGCTACGTTAACGTGTCTGTCAGTCCGTCTCAATATCTGTTAGATGTCTCAATTGAAGGGGATCTTGATACGTACAGCCCCGGTGAGGAAGCTCGGTTGACCGTTCGAACCTCCGATCACGAGGGGCAGCCTGTGGATGCCGAAGTGAGCCTTTCGATCGTAGATAAGGCGATACTTGACTTGAAACGGGGGCCAGAGGCTCAAACCATCGTTGAAGCTTTCTATGGCGAGCATCCTCTTTCTGTTTCGTCAGGTCACACTTTGCTCGTTTTAATGAATCGATGGGGCGAGGAGATAGAAGCGTCCAGTGGTTATGCTTTTTCGGAGGGTCCAGCCGGTCTTGGGGGAGGAGATACAGTGCCCACAGTACCTGGAATCCGTCAGGACTTCCCAGATACGGCGTTTTGGGATTCTGCTTTGAGAACTGGTCCAGATGGTCAAGTTGAGGTATCGGTGAAGCTCCCGGATTCTTTAACAACTTGGCGGGTGCGAGCGACCGCAGCGACAAAAGAGACTGAGATAGGAGTTACTGAGCGTGAAATTGAGGTTCGTCAACCTCTTTCAGTACAACCCGTGGTCCCCGAATTCTTGGTCGTGGGGGACCGAACCGAGATTGTGGCGGTGGTTCATAACAGGACGCCCTCAGATTTCACCGCTCTAGTGACTATTGAGGCTCAGGGGGTTGCGGTAGAGGGCAACTTGGTGCAAGAAGTGGTCGTGCCGGCTATGGGGCGCATGCCGGTTCTTTGGGCCTTGAACGCGTCCCAGGATTCGTTGCCCTCTGCTACGCTGAGTTTCTCTGCTGAAGCGGGCGATTATCGTGATGTTATGACCCTTGACGATCCGATTCCTATTCACCGGTGGGATATGCCCGATGTCAAGGGCGCGTCTGGTGTCTTAAGAGAAGCGGGTGAGAGGATTGAAGTTTTTCACGTCCCGATGAATGCGACGATGTCGAGTGCACTGAGACTCAGCGTTGAGACTTCACTTACCTCTGGTCTGATTGATCAGATGGAAGGACTTCTCACTCAGCCGAGCTATGGGGCCACAGATGCCGTGACTAGTTGGGTACTCACGTCGCTGGCTACTTTACAGGCAGTGGAGATGCAGGATGTGTCGGTACAAGCGGACGTCAAAGAGATGGAGGCGCTGGTCACGGAAGCCCTTGAATGCATCCAGATGAGACAGAATCCCGATGGGGGGTGGGGGTGGTGGCGAGACTGGAGTAACTTGCATATGACAAGTTATGTGGCGATGACCCTGCTTCGGGCTAGATCGGCAGGATTTCCCATCTCCGACCGGGTTATCGACCGGTCTCTGGACTATATCGAGACCATGATGACGCGCGCCCTGCAAACAGATTCGCGTTATCCTCATTTTGCTTTGTCCATTCGGGTGCTCTCTCAGGCGGATCGCCCTTGGCCTTCAGGGGCAGCAACAATTCTTTATCGAGATCGCCAAGCCCTGGGGGTAGCCGGTCGTTTTCATCTGGCGCTGGCGCTGGGCGCAGTCGATCCCTCAGATCCTCGCGTTGCCATGTTGCTGGGAGATCTGCAATCTGAGGCCAGGATAACTGCAACGGGGGCACATTGGGAGGATGTTGATAGTCAGCACTGGTCCACGGATATCCAGGTGACGGCTTTAGCGGTTGAGGCACTCACCGTTTTATCACCGGATGACCCTCTCCTCCCTCAGGCTGTCAGATGGCTTATGAGCGCTCGACGCTTAGACCGTTGGCCCACAGTCTATGAGACTGCGTGGGCAAGCACCTCATTAGCGACGTATATGGCAGAATACGATTCTGCGACGGGTACGTTTGATTTCGATGTCTCCCTCAACGGTCATTCTCTTTTGGACGATTCCTCTACGCGTGAGGATAGGCTGGGAGCCGGATTGACGTTCGATCTTCCGTTGGGAGAAGAGCTTCGGCACGGCATCAATTTGCTATCTCTCACTCGAAAGTCTGGGAGCGGTGGTTTGTTTTATGCCTCAAGCCTGCATCTCTTTCAGCCCATAGATGAGGTATCATCCCAGAGCCGAGGGATGAGTATCAATCGGCAATATTGTCAGATGTCGCGTCAAGAGATACTAGGCTCAGAGACTCTTCACGTGCCTGTTGCTACGGAATGTTTGCAAACAGAGAAGGTGGCGGTTGGGGATATCATCGAAGTACGGTTAACGGTGGTGATTCCTGCAACACGTCATTATGTACGGGTCCGGGATTTATTCCCTGCTGGATTCGTGCCGATCCAGTATAGGGAATCGGATGTTGGATTTGCTATTCGATCGGCTCGTGCGGTGAATAATGGGCTGCTAGATCAAGCAGAGGGAGTGGGGGTAGGTGGCGCCCTTGATTCTGGACCGGTTGAGTGGTTAGATCCCTTTGAACGTAGAGAGTATCACGAAAGCCAGGCTGACTTTTTCGCGCGTCAGCTTTCACCAGGGACATATCAGGCACGGTATTGGATGCGAGCTAAGTTTCCGGGGACCTATCATAGTCTCCCGGCGACAGTTTCCGAACTTTATTTTCCAGAAGTGTGGGGCGGAACCGAAGCTGTGACTATAGAGGTCCTACCCTGTGAGTAAGTCTGCTTTTATCTCTAATCATGTCTAGCCGCTATCATTGGGCATCTTGGAAGTCTTAGGAGGTATATTATGGTGCCACCAAACCAATCACAGAACCAGGGCTATACGCCTCAGGTGCCGCGGAATATTGAAGATACGGGTCTCAATATGGGATTGCTCTCTGACCTGGCATTGAAAACCCTGTACTTTGAGAGTTATCTTGCGGGCCGCGATCTTGCAGATCGAATGGGACTTCCATTCCCAAATGTGGTTTCAGTCGTTTTAGAATTTCTGCGGCGCGAGAAGCTCTGTGAGGTCCGCAGTGCCTCTGGGCGCGGAGGTTTTTCGGAATCCACCTACGAGTACGTGCTAACCAGCAGAGGTCGTACGATGGCGCAAGACGCCCTGGAGCGCGGTCAATATGTTGGCGCCGCTCCTGTACCTCTCAAATCCTATGTGGAAGCGATTCGGAAACAGGGACTGCGAGATATTGCTGTTCATCAAAGACAGTTGCGCAATGCACTATCACATCTAGTTTTTGCCGAATCGACATTTGAACAAATCGGTCCGGCGATCAATTCAGGACGCTCGATCTTTCTATTTGGTCCACCAGGTAACGGCAAAACCTCCATTGCCGAGGCCATTGGCTCGCTTCTTATGGAAGGGGATATGTATATCCCCTATGCCATTGAGGTTGAGGGACAGATCATCAAAGTCTTTGACGATGTCAACCACGAGATTGTGGAAACCAGTCAGTCTCATCGCGTGGACGCTCGATGGGTGAAGATACAGCGTCCTTTTATCGTGGTCGGGGGAGAGTTGACGCTAGAGGGGTTGGACCTCGTCTATAATAACGATTACAAGTATTATGAGGCTCCGTATCAGGTTAAAGCCAACGGCGGTATCTTCCTGATTGATGACTTCGGAAGACAGACGGTTCGCCCGACGGACCTTCTCAATCGTTGGATCGTTCCGCTCGAGAAACGTATCGACTTCATGACTCTTCACACGGGTCGGAAGTTCGAGGTACCCTTCGAGGTTCTCATTGTGTTCTCAACGAATTTGGAGCCACAAGAGCTGGTGGATGAAGCGTTTCTGCGCAGAATCCGTCATAAAATTGAGGTCAACAATCCAACCTGGGATGAATACGCCGAAATCTTTAGGAGGGTAGCCAAGGGAATGAATGTGCAGTTAACTGAGTCTTCCCTGGCTTATCTTATCAAGGAACATTACATTAAGCAGCAGCGTCCTCCCAGGGCTTGTCACGCCCGGGACTTACTTGATCAGATTATCGATATCGCTCGGTATTTGAGTATTCCCCCAACGTTGAGCAAAGAGCTCATTGATCGGGCGGCTCAATCATACTTTGTGGATTTCTAGCTCTGGGAAATTCAAGGGGGCGTTTGAGATCGGCGTTGAACATAGCGGTATTCAGCGGTTTCTGCGAGCTGATCGTCACTCAACTCCCCATCGATCCATTTTGAGACGGCTCGTGCTGGTAGACGCGCAATGTGATACGCTGGACCGTGAGGTGTGGTGTTTTCAACGATTAAGAGAAGCGTCTCTACGGAGGGACATCGCCGTGCAAGATGCGGCCCTACGATGGTGAGTGCTGTCCAAAGGGACTGACCTCCATCCATAACGGTCGTTGTTGGTGAGGGGTTTGGGGTGTGCAGGGTTACGTAAAGCTCGCCGTCGTGTTGATTGTATGCGATGACCGGACGATACGTCGATTTCAAGGTCAGCTCATCTAGAAGATGGGTGCTACACGGATTTGACGTTTGGGCGACACGGTTTGAATTTGTGGACGCGTGATTGCTCTCGCTGACGACGACATAGCCCAACAGGGCAATGACTAGCGTGTCAATCAATGCGAAGATCGTGAGTATGAATCTTTGTTTTCGGCTCATTGCGTTCAGTATAGCACAGTCGCTCGTACGGTCATCTTCGCTTTAGGGTTTGGAGGCTTGTCTCAGGATGAGCAACGGAACGAGTCAGAACAACGTGCCCTCTTGGCGAAAGCGACTCTCGGGCATTAACAGCAGCCTTCTGGCCTCCTTTTTGTTGGGCTGGGCGCCAATTCTGGGTAAGCTGGCTTACCGGGCTAATGTCGATCCTATGACCTTGGCCGCGCTGCGCACCATTGTGGCTGCCGGATTTCTGTGGCTCGTCTACGTGCTTTTTTGGCGCAGGCGGATTCGTTTGCCCTATCGGGCGATGCTCAGCTGTGTCCTGGTTGGGGCGATCAACGGTATCGGTTCTCTCTTCTATTACAACGGCTTGAATCGTCTTGATGCCTCACGGGCCTCTCTGTTGGGCGCCATGTACCCCGTATGGGTGGTCATCTTCTTGAGTGCATCGGGCCAATCGATACGCGGCATTACGCTGGTTCAACTGGCAGGTTCGATGTTGGGCGCCTTCTTGGTGACTTCGTCCTGGCAGACCGACAACCCCACCGATTATCTGGGGGCTATGCTGATGATCGCCTCTGCCGCTGTGAACGGTTGGTACATTGTCATGGGGCAGTGGGTCCTGGCCGACGTACCCTCACAGTCTGGGGCCCTTTACATCTTGACCGGCATGGCTGCGACGGTTGCGTTCGCGCGTGTGGTGACCGGGGATCCTATAACGGGAGGGAATATCTCATTGGCCGGGTGGCGGGCGATCGCTGCCCTCGGTATGACGACAGCACTTTCCCGGTTGGCGATGTTCTTCAGCATTGAAAAGCTGGGCGGGGTTCAAACCGCGATTCTTAGTCTGATCGAACTGGCCATCAGTTTGACCTTGGCCTTCATTTTCCTTGGAGATCGTCTCCTGTGGTACCAGTGGCTCGGTGCCATCCTTCTGTTGGGTGGGGGATTGCTGGCCCGCCTTGCTGTGGAACAGGAGTCCTCTGAGCTCGCTGCGTTCGATCCGATGAAGCGAGACAATTAGGGGTTTGTACAAGCCGCTTGCAATCAGTGAAGACCCATCCCCTCAGTTGAGGTACCTCGCCTACGGATGGGAGAGTTTCGGGATTTCTCCGGGCGTTGAGGGATAAGTTTCAACAAAGTCCTTCCCACAGTTGTCGGTGTCATAGATAGCCGGTTGGCGACTGAGCGATGCGGCCATATTGATCACACCCGGATGCGCACTTACATAGGGGTATTTGGCATCGCCCCAGATCACGACGTCCACAGGCTTGTTATTCGACCCAAGCAGCAGTACCTGATCCCCAAGATTCCTCAAGGCAAAAGGATAACGTGTATCTCCCCAGTCAGGATCAGGGATCATATTCGGTACGTCTGGTGCATGTTCGTAGAACTCCAGATCGGCCTCCGGTGTTTGTAAGCCGTTTACGGCAATGACCAGCACCGCCTCCGGTTCGAGTGTGACCCCGGGCGGGTAGTGAAACATAGATTCGTAGACGTCGGGGGCCTCGGCATCGCCAAGTCTATAGGCGGATAGGTCTATGCGTTTGTCCGTCGGATTGAAGATTTCGACCCACTCCGCGTCGGCGGGGCCGGCATAATAGACTTCGCTGATGACCAGATGATCTACTGGAGGGGCGGGGGGCTGGTAATTTCGCGTAACGATCGGTAGGTAGATAGGGTGGGAGGACCACCAGTCATATTCGAACATAGCCAAGTAGTACGCGTGTGCCTCATCCGACCGGAGTTGGATCGCAATTTCACGGTTGACCTTGCTTGAGGTTTCACTGCCGTTGATCGAGCCTAGGTGTACGTACTGCTGTCCCTCCCCGAGATCGACAAGCACCATCTTGTTGTGAATTCCCAATCCCGTCGGGTTTCCCACGGCAGCCTCCATATTCAAACCATAGACCCTCGCTTGTTGTTTGACGTAGGCAACGGTTTCAAGGTTTTCCTCAGGGGGGTGATCGTAATCCGGTATAAACCCTTGGCCATTCAGCAGAATGCGCACGTGAGCGCCTCGATGTGCGGCCTCCAGATAAGCTTGTAGGCGAAGATTCGGCTCCAGGATGGGATCCTCTCCCCACGCTACGTGTTCATACGTCTGCTCAATATCGATGCTGTCTCCCGAGCCGGCCTGTCTGATCAAACCTAGGAGCGCATCCGTTTGGCGTAAGGCGGCTTCCGGTGCCGTGAAGAGCTCAAAGTGCACGTCTCCCGCTATCTTGAGTGGGGCCGTGAATTTGGGCGTATAGCTGATCCAATTTGGCGTGGATAGATCGACGGCGTGTGGGTTGGCGGGACCGTAAGTCTCCCAATAGCCCTGATTCCATCTGAGAAGGTCGGCGTGATTCTGCGGGTCGAGGTCAAGAGTCATAATCTCTGTCGCGCGTTGGACGACCGAAGGGGCGTTAGTTATGATGATAGCGCCTCGGGTGCCTGCCGTCCCATCCCGTTTATCGTCGGATGGTAGGCTGCTATACGTGAGGTTCTGGGTACTGAGGATCAGCCATTCTTCATCGATGATGATCATTTTGGGGTGAAGATGGCTGTAACGATTATAAATGCGGTCCTCAGGCCGGTGAATCATAAACCAGGCTTCGCCTCCGTGCGCTTCGATTTCGCCACATGCATGTAACTCAGTCTGCCATTCGGGTGAGTTTACGCCGAGTCCAACGGGAGATCCTTCCAGTAACACCTTGACCTCAACCCCCTCGGCGGCCTTTGCTGCCAATGTCGCAATCAAGTCGGGATGACGCAGCGTGTAAACCTCGATGAAGATCGTGTGGTTTGCCCGTTCCAGGCTGTCTTTGAGGAACTCGAATCCGTGATCCGGCGCAATGGCCAGGGTTGTGGAGGCTGTTTCTGTTGTGGATAGGGGGAAAAAGAGGGGCGTCATATCCCACCCTGGATATAGAACTCGCCGTCCGTTTCCAGCGTCTTCGGGGGTCTGGATCCAATCTTGACACGTGTCGGTGTCGTAAGCCGGCAATCCGGTCCGTTCATCAGATATGCGATGGAGAATTTGCCCGGTTTCCCCCCGGAGGAAGTTATAGTAAGCTTTTACCGAATCCCCTGACCAACCGGGCACGGTCGACGTGCCGGCACCGTAGACGAGCGTATCCACCCATTGATGGTCTGGATTCCGCAATAGGGCTTCATCTCCTGTGTTCGTCAGCCCCAGCCAGTTCTCCATTTGGGCCTTAGGAGCGAATCCAAACGTCTCGGCAAAGGCCTCTGCGTCCTTGGTTATCCATGCTTCTGATGATTCGGTTACGGTGATAGCGGGGAGAGGTTCACAATCGATAAGCCCTGAGCGATCTTTGCAGAGTTCCCAATCACGAAGCGAGAGAGGGTGGGGGCCCATATTTGTGATGCCGACCGCTTCATCAGCATCCCGGTACGCGTAGCCGTCGTAAAGCACACTGGATATGAGTACTGTAGGGATGGCTTGGGTTCTCCAGGTCGCTTGGTTGTTGGCCGGCTCTGGATCCGGCGTTGCTGCCTTGGCGCCAGCTCGGTTAGTAAGAGACTCGGTCAAGCCATCGTTGAATGTGGTCGTCAGCGTGATCGGATAGGTTGTATCGGGACTTAAGTCTCCCACGTGCCACGTCAAGAGTGTCCGATTCCAGGTGAAAGAGAATGGACTCGTTTGCGTGAAAAGCCTGAGATTTCCCGGTAGCCGATCGGTGATCCATACGCCAGAAGCGACATCGGGCCCTCGATTATGGATGCTCAGGTGATAAGTGAACAGTTCGGGTGGATTCAAGACTTTGATCTCGGTCATACCCGTCTTGGTTAGGATAAGATCCGCTGATACGCCCTGAATTGTGGTGCTGGCCGTCATGATGTTATTATCGTTTCTTAGCTCGGGTGAGGTCGTAGTCACGGATAAGCGGGTCATCATCTTGGTTCCAATAGTAAGCGCAGGAGACATACGCAAGGTCAGGGTGATTCGGCAGGGATTGACTGTGTCGGGATGCAGGTGAGCTCGATGCCAGATAAGCGTTTGGGGATCGGCCACGTTGAAGGTAAAGCGCTCGCTCTTTTGAGCTTCGTAATGGATGCTCGGCGGTAGGCTCGCCGTGAGTGTAACCTGGGTTGCGGTAAGCCCACCTCGATTTAGGAGATCGATATAAGCAGTTATACGGTCGCCGGCTTGAACCATCGCCGGGAAGTCAGAGGCTATCGCAAGATCCGAGTGCTGAGAGAAGTATGGGTAATAGGCCGCATTGATCGCACCCGGGGTGCCATTGAGGGGGTTGCCATCGGCGTCCTGTCCGCAGGTCAAGCTCCTGTCGTTACTCTGCCAATGTGTGTCCAGGTCCATGGCCCTAGGATCGATACGTTCCATTGACCGATACGTAGGGGATGCGCCGGTATCTTCATTAGGCCAGGGTCCTCCGTTACCATTGGCGGTATCGATCAAATCGCCGGCGGGATCGATCAAGTTCAGCTGTTCGCCGTTGTTGTTGAGGCCCGATCCGAAGGAGGTTATCAGTTCGGCTGGACGGTCGCGAATCGTGTCATCATCCGTTCGCTCGATCACGAAGTATCCGTACGCCGGGATTTCACCGGATAGCTGGATGTCGGGGCTTCCGTCACTCGCAACAAGCGTCCAACCTTCCAGAGATTGGGGTTTTCCGGTGACATTGTAAAGCTCAATCCATTCATCGAAAGCACTGGCCTCGGTGCCTCCCCAGGCGACTTCGTTGACGATGACGCTAGGGGCACTCGACGCCCTGCTGAATGTTTGGCTCTTTGTGCGTGCAGCTTGAATTGACTGATGATGGTTCGTTGGTCTTAACCCCTCTATGCAGAATCCGAGGGCTAGCAAACCTAACAGATAGGAAACGATAATGTAAGGGGAACCAAGCGGTTTGAGGTAAGCACGTGACGGTCTTCGATGAGGGGGCGTGCGTTGTCGGTCCCGTGCGTGAGCGTTCATCACCATACGCAACTCCTTCATAACATAGAGAGTAGCTGGCTCAGCTTTGAGACACGCAAGGAAATCAAATGGGCCTATTCGACCCCGACCTTCTCGGATCATAGCATGGGTTTTTTGTTGTGCCAAATTGCCGTCCGGTCGTATTCCGCTATAATAGCTTTGTGCTGTTTGAGCGTTGGTCACGTCTATGTGGGGTCCGACAAAGAGATTCGTGGGTGGAAGTATGAATGCTAAACTGAAGGTTCTATTTGTCGTCACAGAGGCAACGCCATTCTCAAAAGTCGGTGGCTTAGCTGATTTTGCGGGTTCTCTCCCTGGTGAGCTCAAGAAGCTAGGTGCGGACGTACGGCTTATGCTTCCTCGCTATGAGAGCCCTTCGGGCCAAAAATCGAAGGTTAAGATGTCCTTTCCCGTTCCGTTGGGTTCGAAGGATGAGCGCGTTCACTTACTTGAGATTGATTCTCAGCAGGTCCCGGTCTATATGATTTATAACGATCGGTACTTCGGACATCGAGAGCACGTCTATGGGTTTAACGATGACCCACAGCGGTTTGTGTTCTTCTCTCGGGCCGTCATTTCGGCTGTTTCTCATATGACGTGGCGTCCTGACATCATTCATGTGAACGATTGGCATACGTGCCCGATTCCGACTTGGATCGATATCTACGGTCGAGATCACGAACCCTTCGGCGAGATTGCAACCTTGATGACGATTCATAGTTTAGCTTACCAAGGGGTGTGTGGGCGATTGATCCTGGATTTTGGCCGAATGGGACAGATTCCACACCTTGAGGTGGAGAATCCCGGCAAAGTTAATTGGTTGGCTCAAGGTATCGCTCATTCTGATCTCCTAAGTACGTTGAGTCCAACCTATGCGGAGGAGATCACGACGCCGGAAGTCGGTGGTCAGCTTAGCAGTATTTTGCGCGATCGCGAGGATCGGCTTTTCGGCGTGTTGAGCGGTATTGATACTGATCTATGGAACCCCGCGACCGATTCGGCTTTGGCGCAGTCCTTTGATGTTGCATCGCTCCATATGCGGGAGGTCAACAAAACGGCGCTGCAGCGTGAGTTGCAGTTACCCACGGATCGTGATGTCCCGCTCGTCAGTATGGTAACGCGGCTTGATCCGATCAAAGGGATTGAGTTGCTTGTGCCGGCACTGGAAACGCTTATGCGATCGCGGACGTATCAGTTTGTTCTCCTTGGCACGGGGGGCGAGGAACACGCTCAGGATTTGCGGGCTTTCCAAAAGCGCTATCCCCCTTACATTCGATTTGTCAATCGCTTCGATGACCGTTTGGCACGCCGTCTATATGGTGGATCTGATTTTTTCCTAATGCCCAGTCGTGAAGAGGCTGCTAGTACGAGTGTTATGATCGCGATGCGATACGGTGCTGTTCCAATTGTTCGGCGGACCGGAGGGCTGCGCGATGTCGTGATCGATGTCGTTCGGCAACCGGAACGCGGCACGGGATTCGGTTTTGACTCATTCACCCCGGAAGCGCTGGCTGATGTGCTAGCGCGTGCCTTTGATCACCGACAAACCCAGCGATGGTCGGCTCTTCAAACTCGGGTGATGAAGCGTGATTTCTCATGGAAGATGGCAGCTCAAGCTTACGTGGACCTCTACAAAAGGGCTAAGCAGCTCCACGAGGAAAGCGCGAAGGTGTAAGTTTATTGTCATTGTTCTAAATCCTCTGTTTCGCCATACTGAGGGCCTCGGTTGGGTCGTGTGTCATAGCGTTTGTGCTTCGTAAAGGGTCGGTGGCTGGATTAGACACGCAGCTTCCAAATGGCTGCGCTTTTTTATTGTTGAAGGTGGGACAAAGGTCAGATGAGATTTCATAAGTCATTTCTATGTGTGCATGGACATTTCTATCAACCCCCCCGTGAGGATCCTTTCACGGGTGAGTATTGTGTCGAAAGGTCGGCGGCTCCTTATCGGAATTGGAATCAGCGGATTACGGCGGAATGCTATCGACCGATTGCAGAGATCGATGGGTTTAAGCAGATCAGTTTCAATCTAGGTGGTACTTTAGCCCGTTGGATGGAAGCGCGTGCGCAACCGGTTTATGAAATGGTCGTCAAGTCGGCACAGTCTCACTACAAGCGTTGGGGGAGTAGTAACGCGATTGCCCAATCGGTCCATCACACGATTTTACCCCTGGCGCGGGGTCGTGACAAGCGTTGTCAAATTCAGTGGGGTATTGCAAGCTTCCTGTATCGTTTTGGGTATCGTCCGCAGGGTATTTGGTTGCCGGAGATGGCGGTTGATCGTGAGACCCTCGATGTGGTGGCTGAGTCGGGCCTTTCGTTCGTGATTTTATCCGACTCGCAAGTGAAAGGTGAGCTTTCCGACGGGGCGGGGCCCTATCGCGTCTCGCTTTCTGGGGATCGTTCAATTGCAGTGTTTGTAAGGAATGATGCGCTTTCTAACTTCCTTTCTTTCCAGATGCCTGCTCCCGAACACGCGAGCGCCTGGATCAATCGGGCGCTTAGGGAAGAAGGTCGTGGTAACCTTACGCTTATTGCGACGGACGGGGAAACCTTTGGACATCACCAGGCACAGGGCGTCAAGGTGCTCAAAAAGCTCCTGAATCCGGGAGTGCGCGATTCCTATGCGGTGACGACGCTGGGACGTTATCTTCAGGATCATCCGCCTACCCACGAGATTGAGATCATTGATAACTCCGCTTGGAGTTGTAGCCATCAGCTTGCGCGTTGGTTGACCGGTTGCGCTTGTACACCCGGGTGTGGGCACTGGAAGGGGGCACTACGTCGCGCCCTCGATAACCTTTCCCGTGACATTGATGAAGTCTACGTCGATGTTGTAGGTCGACGCGATGTCGCCCCTTGGCGTCTGCGGGATGATTATATCCGGGTGATTATGAATCAGGTGGGTTCAGACCAGTTTCTTTCTCAGCATCAACTCGGGCATTTTACTCCTTACGTTCGGAAGCAGGTCTTAAGTCTTCTCAAAGCTCAATATCACCGACAGCGTATGTTTGTCAGTTGTGGATTTTTCTTTGATGATTTAGATCGCATTGAGCCGCGTTATGCTATTGCGAATGCTGTTCAGTCGATGGCTTTGGTCTATTATGCGACGGGTGAGGATCTCACGCGGGCTTTCCGGCGAGACTTAAGCGTTACGATCAGTGGTCGAACTGGAAGATCTGGATCTGAAATCCTGGATGAGATTATGGGAGACGCGGATTTTGGTCAGGGATCGCTGGGTGGAGATATGGCCCTTCAACGTCCTGAGATCAGCGGCGCAAGATTATAGCTTTGTAAAGTGGGCTTACGATTGACGATAACGATTCTATGACCGAACAACATTTGATAACAGAATCTCCGTTTAGGCATCCTCAATCAATGAGTACTCCTCAAGGACCGAATCGACAAGTTCGCTATCGATTGGCCCTGGTGGTTCTGCTGGTCCTTGGCGCTCTCGTCCGTTTTGTCAACCTGGATTGGGGGGAGGGGACCCACCTGCACCCGGACGAGCGTTACCTCACGATGGTTGCAGGGACGCTTCGCTTTCCCGGTGAGGCGAAGGCAGAGAGCGGGGCGCCGATTTGTGAGGATTTCGGTGCCTGCTTGCGTCTCTACTGGGATACCGCTGATTCCCCCATCAATCCTATGAATTACGATCAGTTTGTGAATTACGTCTATGGGACGCTGCCGATCTTCGTCACCCGAGCGGTGGGGCGCTGGACCGATGCTGTGTTGTGTGGTCAAACGCCGGCAGATGCGGGTGCTTGCTTGCCGGGCACCTACACCGGATACGCCGGTATTCATCACGTAGGTCGGGGCCTTTCTGCGCTGGCTGATGTGGCTGCGTTGTTGGGATTGATCCTGCTGGCCCGCTCTCTCTTTGGCAATCGGCTCTCTCTTCTAGCCGGTGGGCTTTATGCGTTTGCCGTGCTCCCCATTCAGCACGCCCATTTCTTTGTTGTCGATAGTTTTGCGACGGTCTTTGTGGTATGGACGCTCTTGCTGTGCGTTTTGGCTGCGGGCAAGCGCAAACCTGGTGGGTTGATTCTTCTCGCCGGTCTTATGACCGGCCTAGCGGTTGCTTCGAAGATCAGCGTGTGGCCACTTTCGCTTATCGTCGGGTTGACGGGCGTTATGCATTTTGATTCTGGAGAAGGTCCGCATTTCCGATTATCGTTACGTCGGATACTCTTGCTGATAGGTAGCGGTATTGTCGCCGCTCTCGCGTTTCGGATCGCACAGCCTTATGCTTTTATGGGCCCCGGTTTCTTTGGTGTCAGTCCTAACCTTCAGTGGATTGCGACGATCAAGGATATTCGTAGGCTGATGAGTGGGTTGCAGGATGTGCCTTATGGGCATCAGTGGACGGCAAGAGCCCCGATCCTCTTCCCGCTGCGCAATATGGTCTTCTGGGGAATGGGATTACCCCTAGGCGTGACGGCCTGCATCGGGTGGGCATGGTTAGGCTGGCGCTTGGTTAAAATGTGGACCGATTCTGTCCGGCGCACACTTCCCCATCGCATTCTCATTCCGTGGCTTTGGAGTACGGGGTTCTTTCTTTACCAATCGACCCAGTGGGTCAAATCAATGCGTTATCTGCTGCCGGTCTATCCGTTCTTTGCGCTTTTTGCCGCCGTGCTGCTACTTGAGCTGGCATGGGGGTCTCGGGTTGGCGCGCGTGGAACAGTGGCGAAAGCGCGGTGGAGAACCTATGGGCGTTACGTCCTTTGTGTTTTGCCGGCTCTGATTTTTCTGACGACGGCTTTATGGGCCTGGGCATTCTTGCATATTTATCTGAAGCCCGTTACCCGGGTGAAGGCTTCGCGCTGGATGTACGACAATATCCCGACCTCGGTCACGCTGGATCTGATGACCAAAGATCAGTTGCAGATACCCATAAGGCCAAATACGGAACTCTCCGTCGTGACGTCTGGGGTGGGTGGGGGCGTTGAGGTAGCGGATACTGTCTGGGTAGAGGCCGCGCAGGTCAATAAGATCGATCCCAAGGGGGTGCCCGGCCCTCGTGAAATCGAAGTTACGGTCAATGGGCAGCCTGCGGTCGCTTCCCTGAATTTCAACGATCCCAATGTTCGATCGCTTCGGATGACGTTCGACCCGCCGGTGAGGGTCTCTGCCGGCGAATATGCCAAGGTCGAACTCTCTCTCCTGCGGGGCCAAGCCGTGACGCTGCGCACGTCCGTGATTGCTAACGAACATTGGGACGATCCTTTGCCTTTGCGGATCGATGGCAAGGATCCGTTCTGGAATTGGTATCAGGATCTGAGCTCAAGTCCTACCGGTCAGATGAATAATTATGACAACGATACCGAGGAGAAGCGACAGTATCTCCTTGACTGGCTCGATGAGGCTGACTTCATCGCGCTTTCCTCTAACCGGCTCTACGCCTCAATTCCACGGCTGCCGATGCGGTATCCCCTGACCACGGCTTATTACCGAGCCTTGTTCAGCGGGGATCTGGGCTATGAACTCCGGGCTGAGTTTGTCTCCTATCCTTCCTTAGGGCCTCTGCAATTCCCGGATCAGGAAATACCCTTTCATCTTGTCAATGCGAAGTACAGTAACAAGGCCAAGTCCTCAGTGCCTTTTCCGCTGGCTGAAGAGGCTTTTAGCGTCTACGATCATCCGACGGTGCTAATCTTTGCGAAAACTCCCACGTACTCACGCGAACTCGCCGAGGCTCAGCTGCCTCCTTCGCTTCTGGAGGATGTCCAGTGGATGACGCCTCGGGAAGCGACACGGAATCGCATTCTTGGGGATGTTGAGTCAAAGGCTGATTCCCTTCTTTTGGATCCTAAGCTTCAGATTGAACAAGCGACCGGCGGTACCTGGTCTGACCTCTTCAACACAGAGGCCCTCCATAACCGGTTCTCGGCCTTGTCCGTCCTGCTGTGGTGGGGGCTCTTGCTGGTACTTGGGTGGATGGCTTTTCCCTGGCTCTATGCTATGCTGCCAGCCCTCCGAGTGCGGGGTTATGGGTTGGCCAAAGTGGTAGGGCTGCTCGTGTGGGCCTACGTCGGGTGGCTTTTGGCCAGTCTCCACATCGTTCCCAGCGTGCGCTCGACACTGGCGGGTCTTCTCTTCCTGGGTTTGGGGGTCAGTGGCACTATCCTCTGGCTTAACCGCCGGCAGTTTGTGCGTTTTATCCGCTCGCGATGGCGCGAGATCCTGTGGATCGAGCTCATCTTCTTGGGCCTCTATCTTGCCTGGGTGGGGGTGCGTTACCTCAATCCTGATCTTTGGCATCCGGTGAGCGGCGGCGAGAAACCAATGGACTTCGCTTATTTCAATGCGGTGATGAAGTCTACGTGGTTTCCACCCTATGATCCCTGGTTTGCCGGCGGCCAAATGAATTACTATTACTTCGGCTTCGTCCTATTTGGTGGATTGACCGAGTTACTGGGGATTGTTCCCAGCATTGCTTATAATCTGGCGGTGCCTTCGCTCTTGGCTATGACAGGACTGGGGGCCTATACGGTCGCTTCGAATCTTGCCGGTGGGGGCGACCGGCGATCGATACGCGCCGGGCTCTGGGGCGTGGTCCTGATTGTGATTCTCGGCAATCTTGGGGAAGCGCAGCTGATTTTTGAGGGCTTTGTCGATGTGGGCGGTATCGAGTTTGAGAGCTTGATTCCTGGATATCCCGAGGTTGTGTCGGCACTCGTCGGCCTTTGGAAGGTCGTCATCGAGGGACATGGACTCAACTTCCGACCGGAATGGTGGTATTGGGATGCGACGCGGTTGATTCCGTTTGCCGAGGGAGAGGTCGGGGCGATCAATGAGTTCCCAGCGTTTACTTTCCTCTATGCGGATCTTCACGCGCACATGATGGCGCTGCCGCTGACGTACGTTGCGCTTGCCATCGCCCTGCAATGGGGGCTGGGCACGGTTCGGTTGAAGAGCACGGGGTGGAAACGGTTCTTTCCCAGGCCGGTGAGTAGTCTAGGGCTTGCTGTGCTGGTCGCCGGTGCCTTGCGCGCGACCAATACCTGGGACTATCCCACGTACCTGGTGCTGATGACGTTTGGTTCTCTTCTCGGAGTGGCTCCCACTTTGACGTTATCACCTCCTGCTCGGGTGGACACGGGAGCCTCTTCGGAACGGCGCGTAACCTTAACCACCGCATTGGCGTGGGTGGGGCGCTTACTGATCACGCCCATTCTCTTGTTTTTGGGGGCGGAATTGTTATTCCGACCTTTTGTCGCTAACTATATCGTGACCTATACGACGTTTGAGCTTTGGAAGGGTACGCGCACGCCTTTGGGGGTATTCTTCCTGATGCTGGGGCAGTTTCTTGTTCCGCTCATCTATGGCGTGTGGCATGAGGGGCTGCGATGGCTCGCCTACTTTGAGACACCTGAGAATCGACCTCAATTATGGCGGATCGTCGCCGTGACGGTAGCCCTCTTGCTGCTGGGTTTGAGTGTGCCCGTTGCATTATTCAAAGCTCCCATCGGATGGATTGTCGTCCCATTAGGGCTCTTTGCTGCCTTGCAAGTCGTTTCGCCACGCAACCAAAGGCGCAGACTCCTGTGGATTTGGGTCGGTTCCGCGCTTGCTTTGAGTCTGATGGTAGAGATTGTCGTGCTTCAGGGTGACATTGGACGGATGAACACCGTGTTTAAGTTTCAGTATCAGGTCTGGACGTTATTAGGCCTGAGCGCTGCTGTCTTTGTCGAGCGCATGATTCACCGTTGGACCGGTGGAAAGACAGAGCGCGTGGGTGTCGAAGAGGTCGCTGTGATCGTGATGTCGCTTCTTATCCTGGGGACCGGTCTTTATCCCGCCTTGGCGATCCCGGCGAAGACACAGGATCGATGGGCTGCGGAAGCGCCTCCCACACTCGACGGCATGGTTTTTATGGCATATGCAACTCAATACGAGCATGGCAGTGATATTTCGCTCTGGGCGGACTATCAGGTAATCCGTTGGCTCCAGGAGAATGTCCAGGGGAGCCCCGTGATCATGGAGGCAGTCGGTGCCCGCGAGTATCTCTGGGGGAGTCGGATTAGCGTTTATACAGGATTACCGACGGTCGCGGCCTGGCGTTGGCATCAAGTCCAGCAACGCGGTGCTATGCCGGCGGGGACCGTTGAATCACGAATGCAGGACGTCCGCTATTTCTACAATGGGTCATCCCCGGTGGAGGCCGCTGAGATCCTTGATGACTACGACGTCTCCTATGTGATTGTTACTCCGTACGAGCGCGCCTATATGATCCCAGAGGCTGAGGCAAAATTCGTAGCACTGGTTCAACAAGGGGTGTTGGAGGTCGTCTATCAGGATACCTACAGCACGATCTATCAGGTGACTTTGCCCAGCTCGTAGAGGGATACCAGTCTTAGCGACTTCAGGGCACGGGTGTCACGCACGTCATCGTTGGTTGTGGTGTAAGGGAAGGGGTGTGGGTCGGTAGGAACGTGGGGGACGGGGTTGGTGTCATAGAGGGCGTCGGGGTCACGGTCGCGGTGGGCGTTGCTCTCTCCCACCAGATCTGTAGTTTTGGATCAGCACCCTGATGGTCGTGATAGTACTTGACCTCCAAATCCAGTGCTTCCTCGCCCGTTGCTAGATAGGTGTGTTTCCGCTCTCTTATGTCACCAGGATACCAGTCGTTGATCATTGTCGCGCTGTTTGCGGTTAACAGGACGCCATCGTCGTGTCTTGCGAAGAAGTAATAGATCCCCTTATTCGTGGTCACCTCTCTCTGCCACAAGGAAGAGAATGCCCGCCCCCTGACCTGTGCATCGAGGCTTTGCTTGGCCGAGGGCATATTGAGTTCATGAGCGGTTCCCACCAAGGTGGGGGGACCCGATAGGGTAGCATTATCAAAATACGCACCGGTCCAAGGACTGTTGGGCTTGCGTTCGACGAAATAGAGTCCCAGCACCGCATTGCCTTGACTCTTTCGATAGTGGTCCAGTCGCAAAACGTGAACCCCTGTGTCCGGATTGATGGTGACATCTCTGCATATGAATTGAGGTTCGACGTCAATACTGCGTTTGTTCAACAAGAGCGTCCGGTCAAGCCATAGGCGGGCGCTGTCCCTGACGTAAAGGCAGAGCCGATACTCAGAGTCGGACATTGGAGCTTCGATGACACGGGTCCAGCACGTGGAAAAGTGCGTATTCGGTCCTAACGTTGGTGGCCAAGCGTCGGCGGTCCCCCAATGTTTACGGATATTGCCGCTGCAAAGCGCCTCTTGCGCGACGACCTCGCCTGCTAAGTCGGCATTGGCAAAATAATGACCGTGCCAGCACGGTGGCTCTGTGGCGACTTCCCACCAGAATTTGAGGCTTGCGTTCGCCCAATGCTCGACGTACTCCACTTCAGCGTGGAGCTCTTCCCCTTGAGCGAGATACCGGGTCGCCATCTGGACGTGATCTTGCTGGTTGTTCAGGTGATAACTCATTAACGTCTCCCCGTTCAGATGGACCACCGCACTGTCATCGGCATCCAGATAGAACGTGTAGCGTCCTTCCTGACGGATAACGAATCTCTGACTCCAGCGCACGCTAAATTGGTTCTTGGGCAGTGCCCCCGGAATGGGAGAGTTTTCACCCCAGTTAAAAGCCAGGTTGGCGTCATCCTGGATCAGCGCCGGTTCCCCTCGTAGTTGGGGGTTGTCGAAGTATTCGCCACGCCAGTAGGGAAAGTGGCTATCGAGAGGGATTGGCGTGGGCGTCGTTGTATGGGAAGAACCATGGGGATTGGCGGGAACGCGTGTGGGAACCAGGGTGATCGATGGGCTTGGGGTGGGACTGGGTGTTGATGCGGGCGTAAGCGTGCACGTCACACAAAACGCGGGCTGTGTCGCTTGTCCTGGGGTTGGTGATGGCGTCGCCGATGGGGGCGTTTTCTCAGTCGGCGTATCGATGGGCTCAGAGATGGGTGTGGAGCCGCTGGGTGGGGTGGACGTGGGCAAAGGTGACGTGGGGGAAGGGGTTGCGGTCGCTTCACAGCGCTTGATTCCCTGAGATGACGACCGAAAGCTGATCGGCAGGCTGAAGGCTTTAAGGTCCTTATGGTCACAGCTTTGTGCCGAGGCGATCAGTTCCTTCCCGCTGTGTGTAGCCTCTGGGTAATCTCTAATCAGCCCCATTGGTCGGGCACAATATCCATAGGTGTCGGTTGTGCAATAATAAGTTACTTTGATTGGGCGAATGCCGATCCAAAGCTTGAATTCGAGCTTTGTGTTCGGTGGGAAGTGCTGAGCTTTTGCCATCAGGCTGGTCGAGGCTTCATCATACGTTAGTCTGACCGCAGGCTCCCGAGGGGGGGCGGGCGTTTGTAGAGCGGATAGGGGCTCAACGGTTCTTTGGCTGATCGTTGCGATGGGACCGAGGCTCATTAACGGCTGGGATATACCGGCACTGCACGCAATCAACCCCAGGCTCACCAGGAGGAGCGCAGGCATCCAGATCAGACGTCTTGTGCGAAGTATTCTGACTGAACGGTGTAACAAGACGTACCCTCCTGTTCAACTACACGCTGTTGCCCGAAGCTCCCGACAGTATGGCATAGAGCGTTAAGTCGTTGGTGTGACCATCGGCCCGAAACATCTCGACAACGGTTAGGCCACTGTCGTGTGCCAGTGTCTGTGTCTCTGACTCATTGACGAGGTGAACGTAACGACGTCCATAACCGTCTCGTCTCCAATCCAGCAGGTAATCCCCCGGCTCAACCGCTGTGGGCTTGAGCCCGACCTCCGACCAGGGTAACACGCGGCGCCGCAGCCGGGGAATCTCGAGGAATTGCCAATTCGCGATGAGGAGGCGCCCCTCTGCGTTAAGAAGTGTGGCGGACTGCTCCAGCAAGTTACGACGGTTCGCATATCCGGGGATGTGATGCAATACCGCGCGCACCACGATCCAATCGAAGGATCCGGGAACGTGGATCGCCCAATCCGAATCCAGCAGGTCCAGAGCTATGAATTGAGCCTGAATGGCCTTAGCCTCTTGATCTACGTGACCCTGGGCCAGTGCCAGCATCGCCTCTGCGTTGTCCACACCCAGGTAGGTACAGTTTGGGGGAAGCAGGGCAGCAAGCCGCCCGTGCCCACATCCCAGATCCAGCACCCGAGATCCTGGCGATATCCTGGGAAAAATACGCTTGAGTCCCGGCTCCGTCGGCGCGCGAGATGCGTCGAAAGAGCCGGCGAACTTTTCGTAGAATGCACGATTGATGTCTCTGAGTGCCCCAGCTGTTTGTGAATGCATAGTCTAGAGTATAGCAAAGAATCCTGTGTCCGCAAGACAAATAGCGATTACGGAAGCATAGGGTGAGGTGTGCTAACCTTGATGAAACTCCCGTTATTTATGCGGACCCCTCGACGTTTTGTGGGTGTTGCCCTTCGCTGCGCATGGTATAATCATCGTATGGCTAGAGGTGGTATACCTGAACGTATTGATTTGAGCGATCCTAAGGAACGCCGCAAGGTCCTCAAGGTGCTCCGAGCTGTGCGCTCAATGCCCAATAAGGGTGGGGACCTTATGGCGGTCCTGCGCCGGTATCCACGTGAGCATGGGACCTATGCCAAGTCCCAATTATTGGGGGCCTATCGGGAATTCGTGGAGGCCGGGGAGATCCCTAAGAGCTCCAAAATTGAACGGGAGCTGCAAGGGCGTCCGGTCCGGACGATATCCGGTGTGGCTCCGGTTGCTGTGTTGACCGAACCTTATGCATGTCCCGGAAACTGTATCTTCTGTCCGGAGCAAGATGCTGCGCCGAAGAGCTACCTCGATGGGGAGCCGGGTGTTTTGCGGGCGATGCAGCATGAGTATGATCCCTATCGCCAGACTCAGGTTCGCATCGAGGCCCTGGAGGCCATCGGTCACACCACTGATAAGGTTGAGCTGCTGATTCTCGGCGGAACCTGGTCAGCTTATCCGGAGGGCTACCGCCGCTGGTTCCTGCGCCGGTGCTTTGACGCGATGAATGAGGCGCCTTCAGCGACTCTCTACGAAGCTTTTGAGAGAAATGAGCGCGCCCTGCACCGGAACGTCGGGTTAGTGGTCGAGACGCGTCCGGACTGTATATCACCCGAGGCGGTGGTCGAACTCCGCCGCCACGGCGTGACCAAAGTTCAGCTTGGCGCACAGAGCCTTAACGATCGGATTCTGGCGATGAATCGGCGGGGACATACCGTCGATGATACACGACGCGCTATCCGGCTATTACGGCTGGGCGGCTTCAAGATTGTCTTGCATTGGATGCCAAACCTCTATGGCGCGACGCCGGCTTCGGACCTGGAGGATTTTCGTAAGCTGTGGGAGGACCCGACGTTTCGGCCCGATGAACTGAAGATCTATCCTACGGCGTTATTAGAGGATACGGCACTCTACGGTCTTTGGACGGAGGGTGAATATGCCCCTTATTCGGAAGCAGATCTGATCGAGCTGATGATTGACTGTAAGCAGAGCGTCCCTCCTTATTGCCGGATCAATCGCTTGATGCGCGATATTCCTGCGCCCTACATCGTTGCCGGGACGACCAAAAGCAATCTGCGGCAGATCGTTCAGCAGCAGATGGCGATGCGTGGTTTGCAGTGCCGGTGTGTCCGTTGCCGAGAGATCCGGGGCCGGGAGCCGGCCTCGCTTGATACGGTAACGCTTGATCCGGTGGTCTATGATACCGACGTCACGACCGAGCACTTCATGCAATATGTGACCGAGAACGGAAAACTGGCGGGCTTCCTGCGATTGTCGTTACCTCATCGGCCCCGGCGTGAGCTGCCGCTGCCAGAGATCCGGAATGCGGCGATGGTCCGCGAACTGCACATTTACGGTCCTGCGCAGGCACTCGGTGAGCGGGGGGAGGGCGTCCAACACCGGGGTCTGGGCACGCAGTTGCTTGAAGAGGCGGCGTCGGTTGCGACGCGAGCCGGTTACGATGGCCTCGCCGTCATTGCGGCGATTGGTACCCGCCAGTATTATCGGGATCGGGGTTTTATTGAGGGAAAGCTTTATCCGACCCGAATGCTCTAGGTCAACTTGACTTTCCCTGCTATCGATTCATCTGCTTTCTCTCTTTACGACGATTCACAAAGGATGTGAGTTTGTCATGTTTGATGCGGTGCTCTTTCTGGGTGGGGCGGTCCTCTTTCTGCTGGCCGTGGTGTTCTTTGTTGTGCTGTGGCAGCAGCGCGTTGAGGTGGAAGAGCGGGAGGCCACCCTTGAGCAGATGGAAACCGAAATACGAGAGCAGCGTGTCGATCTCGAGATTCTTGAGCGTGAATTGACCGTTTGGGAGGACGGGTTGGCTCAAGAACAGCGGATGCTGGAAGAAGCGAAAGAGGAGCTGCGGATGCTGACGGCCGTCAAGCGGCCTGATGAGGACGTGGGCACTGTTGGGATATCCAGTTCTCCTTTCATTGTTCCTCATCCTGTCTTTGAATCGACGGAAGAATCTCAGGATCGGGATGAAGGCCGCCGTTATCTGTCAAAAAACGTAAGACCTCGCGACGAAGACAAACTGGGCTAAACTGACTGCTGTTCAGGGCTTCGGATCTCCTCAAGGCCAAATTTGGAGGCTAATGGTTTTGACAATTTTGACCTGACGCCCTATCATGATGGATGGGCATTAAGGGTGATGGATGTGAGGAGAATCAAGAAAGGAGAACGTTTGGATGAAGAGTAAGAGGTTGCTACTTGTTCTTGCGTTGGCTGTTGTTGCGGGGCTGGCCCTTGTCGGCTGTGGCGAATCCGAACTGGGGAGCCAGGACAATCCTATCGTGTGGGCTTTTGTTCCCTCTGGTGAAACGGACCAGGTG
Source organism: Anaerolineae bacterium (assembly GCA_034437735.1). GTDB lineage: Bacteria > Chloroflexota > Anaerolineae > B4-G1 > SLSP01 > PWVB01. Next base: position 44,961 of record DAOTTS010000093.1, on the reverse strand, counting down.
ACGACAGGCGCTGAGGAGCTGTCCGCGTTGCTCACCGATGAGACTGGCTTGTACTTCGACGTGCTTGTCACCACCGAGTATGCGGGTGCGGTCGAGGCGATGTGCAGCGATCCGGCAGAGGCTCAAATGTCCTCGCTTAACACATTCTCGTACGTCTTGGCCAATGAGCGCTGTGGGGTAGAGGCTGAGCTGGTGGCGGTCCGGTTCGGCAGCCCGACCTACAATGGGCAGATTATTACCCAGGCCGATAGTGACATCCAGGGCGTTGAGGATTTAGCGGGTAAGACGTTCTGCCGGCCCGACCCCCTTTCCACCAGCGGTTGGATCATTCCCAGTTTGACGATGCAGGCTAATGGGATCGATCCCGATGCCGATTTGGCCGAGGTTGTAGACGCCGGCAGCCACGACGCCGTGGTCGCGGCCGTCTACAATGGGGACTGTGACGCCGGTGCGACGTACGTCGACGCTCGGGGCGCGATTGAGGAAGACAACCCGGACGTGATGGAGAAGGTCAAGGTCGTCGCGTTGACCGAGGATATCCCTAACGATGGCGTTCAGTTCATCCCGGGGATGGACGAAGAGATGAAGCAGACTATCGTCGATGGTCTGCTGGCGATCGCCGAGACCGAAGAAGGCCAAGAGGCGTTGGACACGGCTTATAGCTGGGCCGGCATCGAGAAGCACGGCGATGAATTCTACGATCCCTTCCGCCAGGTGTTGCAGGCCTCGGGGTTGAGCATCGAAGAGCTGCAGTAGTTGGTCGGATCGTACCCGGTGGCGTTTGGTCGTCAGCGGCTTAGGATAATGACCGAAGGGGGGGCTTCCTGCTCCCCCTTTATGCTTTCTCTGGATTGAGGGCGTATTGTGGATCGCCGTGCTCGTATGATTAGGCTCGTGGGCTAGGGGGGACAATGCTTGAGGTCAAGAACTTGACCAAGGTTTATGACGATGGGACCGTCGCACTTCGCGACGTCAGTTTCTCCGTTGAAGAGGGTGAGTTCCTTATCATTATCGGGTTAAGCGGGTCTGGTAAATCGACGCTGTTACGTTGCATCAACCGTCTGGTTGAGCCGACCGAAGGTCAGATTATCTGGAATGGTGCCGACATCACGGCGGCAGATCCCACAGAGCTCCGCAAGATCCGGCGGCGGATTGGTATGGTTTTCCAGCAGTTTAACCTGGTGAGGCGCTCGAAGGTCATCACAAACGTGATCGCCGGGCGGTTAGGCTACGTCGATCGCTGGCGCGGCCTGCTGCGGCGCTTTCCGCAAGCCGATAGGCAGATGGCTATGGATGCCCTCAAGCGCCTGGGGATTGAGGATCAAGCGCAAAAACGGGCAGATGAGTTGAGCGGCGGGCAGCAGCAGCGGGTTGGGATTGCCCGGGCGCTGATGCAGGAACCGGAGATGATTCTCGCGGACGAGCCCGTTGCCAGCCTCGATCCTGTGTTGGCCCACTCTATCTTACAGCATCTTGAGGATCTCAATCAGGAAGAGGATATCACGATCCTATGTGCGTTGCACTATCTGGATCTCGTCCAGCGGTACTCGACGCGGGTGATTGGGTTACGGGCCGGCGAGATTGTCTATCGGGGCACCCGTGACGAGATTCGGGCGATGACGGACGACGAGTTCAAGGAGATTTACGGGAAGGAAGCTGAGCGGGTGGGGGCCGGCATCGAAGGAAGTCTGGGGGGCTGACATGGCGACGACCAATAGAGCGCGTAATCGTAAGAGCTTAGTATCGGGGCCGGTTGCTGCCTTGAGTTCCCTCGTGATTCCGGGGCTCGGACAGGTGCTGGCGAAGCAAATTCAGCGGGGACTGCTGATGTTGGGATCCGTGGTGAGTATTCTCGGTCTTCTGGCCTGGCGTGTTTCCCTTCTGGCGCGACGTGAGGTTGGGGCGGTCGCTAAATTCGTGGAGGCGCTTGACCGGCGGCCCTTCTTTATCGGGTTCGTCGTGCTCGGCGCGTTGGCGGTCTGGGTATGGGTCGTCATTGACGCGTATCGTCACGCAGATTCTCAGATGGAAGGGTTTGGTATCGCGCCCTTTCTCCTGATTATGCTGCTGTTCTTTGCATTGGGCTGGCAAATCAGCGAAATTGATCTTTATAAAGCCGTGACGGAGCTTTCGGACACGCTGCCCATTCTCAGCCAGGTGCTTTGGCCTTGGGAGGCGGCCCTGACCCGGGACGTGGAGACGGTGCGAGCCAGTGCGCCGATTGAGGTGCCGTGCGACGACACCCCGCCGGAGCCGCCGGAACCGGTTGAGGGGGATGCCTACCTCAAGGCAGAGCCGACGTGCGGTGAGCTTTCGGATTTGGATGAGGACAGTAACATTGTCCCCGGTACGAAACTGACGCTCACGGGGCGAAACTTTCAACCCAACACCGAGACCAAGATCTGGTGGGAGGACCCCATCGGCAACGAGTTTCAGGTCCGAAACGAGGGCCAATACGTGACCGTGACGACCGATGACCAGGGAGATTTCGAGACGACGATCACAATGCCGTATCGATTGCTCCCCCCCAGTGCTAAGGGAGAACAGGTCCACCACGTTGAAGCGCGCCAGACGTCGGAGGTTGGGGCTCAAAAGCCCAGCGAGCCGCTCCTGCTCAGTATTGAGAAGATGATCGAGACGATCTTTCTCGGCATGATGGCGACGGCGTTTGGGATTGTGTTGGCGGTGCCGGTCAGTTTTTTGGCCGCCCGCAACTTGATGTCCGGCTCCCGGATCACGATGGTGATCTATTATGTGATCCGCACCATTCTGAATATTATCCGTTCGATTGAGCCGATGATCTGGGCGATTATTGCGACGCAGTGGGTGGGGTTGGGGCCCTTTGCGGGTATCCTGGCCCTGACGGTGCATACGATCGCTGCGTTGGGTAAGCTTTACTCCGAGGCGATTGAAGGCATCGACCCCGGTCCCATCGAGGCGATTCAGGCTACCGGCGCCAATCAGTTGCAGACGATCGCATTTGCCGTTATCCCGCAGATGATTCCGCCGTTTGTCTCCTTCTCGATTTACCGGTGGGACATCAACGTCCGGATGTCGACCGTGATCGGTCTGGTGGGGGGCGGGGGGATTGGCTTCCTGCTGATTCAGTATATTCGTCTCTTCCGGTTCCGCTCGGCGGGTATCGCGGTGTGGTTTATCGCGATTACGGTTGCGATCCTGGACTATGTGAGTTCGGATATCCGGGAGCGGTACGTGTAACGTTTCTCCTATCAACGCTTAAGCCAAGCCCTTTGTTGAAATTAGGGCTTGGCTTTTTTAAAGTCCTGGTGCAGGGTGGGGGGCCTTACTCGGGAAGAAGGTTGTCGATACGGATCCGAGATTGCAACTGATCGATCTGTTGGGGATGTGGAACTTTTGTTCTAAAAAATATCCCTGAGCTTCTACTACAACCTTGAATTCCTGGTCTTCGTACTCGTGTCCATTTGCACAATTTAATTTGCGATTTACCTCCAGAGACGCGTTCTAAGTGAGTCGGCGCAGATTTCACGATAAACGCATAAGCTTCTGTGCTACGCGGGGCATAATGTGGCGAGTGTTTGAGAAGAGACCAAGACAACTTCAGAACCGCTCAGGCAGAAATCCTACGAAGCCTTCTACGTCTTCACGTAGCGGGGACGCTTTTGTACGGAGTCGCTGCTTGCGTCGGTCGTAGTCGTCGTAATTGCGGAGAGGCGGCGCATTGTCGTGACGTTCGGCTAAAATCACGTCTAGCGCTCTTAACTTGACATAATATATATAGTCGGAAGTTCGCTGAGGGGCTTTTTCCTAGCTCTGCGTGATCCTTTGAAAATCGTCGAGTCCATAATTGACGTTGATTTTGTGGCGTTTCCTCATCGCCGCACCCATAACAAGTCACGGTGTCTATTGTGTTCGTTCATCTCTTCACGTTGTTCTATGGGTGGGCGATTCGGTTGACTTCAGGTGCCCTACCCTACTGCAATTTTATTTTCTTTCATCCATCGCCCCGCATACATAATACACAGTCGAGCGAGTGTTGTGTTTACGTAGGCGTAGTTCACTCGATCTCTGATCCGACCTCTGACTTTTTGCTCCACGATTCTTCAGTCTATCTTGTGATTGGGCCTAATTGTGATAAAATAGATATCTATTGACTGAATTCAACCCGTTGTTGAGATTTTAGCGACGTCATCCCAGACATTATATTATGGGTCCATACATCATCAGGAGAGAAGCTTTTAGTTAGGAGATAGGGTATATGACCACGACGAAAAAGATCATTATCGCGGTCAGTGTCGTATTCATCGCGGTTGCACTGACTACTGGGGCGTTTGTTGGCGGCTTTTTTGTCGGTCGTGTGGCAGATGGATCTGGGACGCCCACGTTGGAAGAGCCGGCACGCATGACCCCTGTTGAGACTGACGCGGAATCAGGAGCACCCACGCCCGAACCGGCGACGCCGGTGGCTGAGGGGGAGGATCAAGTCTCAGGGGAAGACCCCATCAACGATAACGACCCTGAGACTGACGGAGAAGAGACGGAAGCCCCTGACCCTGCAGATTCGGTTGATGCTTCGGAGGCGTTTGATTACGAACTCTTGGAGAGCGTGCTGGATATCCTGGATGAGCAGTTTTATGGTGAGATGCCCGATGGTCAGACCCTCGCCCACGGTGCGATTCGTGGGATGTTACTGACGCTTGACGATCCTTACACCTCCTTCATCGAGCCGAGGATATCGGAGATTCTCAATGAGGACGCCAGTGGTGAATTTGAGGGTATCGGTGCTATGGTCACCATGCGGCAAGATGGGTATTTGGAGATCGCAAGCTTGATCCCGGATCAGCCTGCACAGCGAGCCGGCGTTCAGGCAGGCGATATCATTATTGCCGTCAATGGAGAGTCAATTGTCGGGTTGGGGCTGTACGAGGCGATCAGTTATATCCGGGGCCCGGCCGGCACTGACGCGGAGCTTGAGATCCTCCGTGAGGGGGAACCGGATTCGATATTTGTCACCGTGACTCGGGCGCGTATTGAAATACCGATCATTGAGACCGAGATCCTGGAGAGCGATATTGCCTATCTCCGCTTGACCGAATTTGACGCGGTTGCTACCGAACGGGTCGAGGAGGCGCTGGAGGAGCTGTTATCTGAGGATCCTCAGGCTTTGATCTTCGATCTGCGTGGGAACCCCGGCGGCTATCTAAGCCAGGCGATTGGGGTTGCCGATCTCTTCCTGAATCAAGGCATCGTCGCAATTCAGCGGGACAGCCAGGGAGGGGAACGGGTGTTCCGCTCTCGGCGTGGAGATATCGGCGAGGAGATCCCGTTGGTGGTGCTGATTGATGGTGGCAGTGCGAGCGCTTCTGAGATTGTCGCCGGCGCGATCCAGGATCGTGATCGGGGTGTACTGATCGGAAGCCCTACATTGGGGAAAGGATCTGTGCAACTGCCCAATGATCTTCAGGATGGTTCTCAGCTGCGAGTGACAATCGCGCGGTGGTTCACCCCTGATGAGCAGGAACTCCACGATAATGGGCTTACCCCTGCGATTGAGGTTGAGTACCCACGAGACACGCCAGAGGATGAGGATCCTCAACTTGAGCGTGCCATTGAGTATGTCAAGACCGGCGAGTGATGCGAAACTATCGTCCTTTTTCTGTCCCCTACCCTGACGATCAAATCTGAATTGAGGCTTGGTTATGAGTGAGAATCGAACGGTCGCAACGAATCGTAAAGCGCGATACGAGTACAATGTCGAAGACACCTACGAGGCTGGGATTGCTTTGAAAGGCACGGAGATCAAATCTGTGCGCGCCGGAGCAGTGAGCCTCCAAGAGGGATATGTCCAGGTGAGAAATCACGAGCTTTGGATGATGGACGTTCACATCGCGCCCTACGAACAGGCTGGGCTGTGGACCCACGATCCCCGCCGGCCCCGCAAACTACTGCTGCACCGCAGCGAGATTGACCGCATTGAGCGGGATGTTCAGCGGAAAGGGTATACGATTGTGCCTCTGAAGATGTATCTTCGCAACGATTACGCGAAGGTGCTTATCGGTGTGGTCCGGGGCAAGCGGCAGTATGACAAACGTCGTGCGATCAAACAGCGGGATGCCGATCGACGCATTCGTCGTGAGATGAAGGAATACGGCCCTATTCGGTGACCGTATGGTGGGTGGGCGGGTATAGTGCAGATTATTGGGGGCCGCAGAGCTCAAAGGTTTTGCTGGCACAACGTGCGACCTCTCGTCAAGGACGGAAACCTTTGAGCTCTAGCTCTGATGTGGACCCTCGGGTTGTCAGAAATCAGAGGGTAGGGTATGATTAGGGATGTTGGGTTTCAGCAATGTTGACACGTGGAGCCCTTCGGCTATAATACACATGTTGCTATCCTATGTAAGGAGTTATAAGTCGAATGTCGGAACAAACCACCCCACAGCCCAGTTCAATTGGCGATCTTGAGCCCAAGATGCGCCTTCAAGGCACGGTGACGGGCACCCAGCTTTATGGTGCTTTTGTGAACATTGGCCTGGACCGAGACGGCCTTGTGCATATTTCCAAGATGGACAAGCGGAAGATTCGCAAGGTCTCCGATGAGGTCAATGTCGGTGATGAAGTCAATGTCTGGGTCGATGATGTCGATCCGGATATGGGCCGGATTTCTTTGACGATGGTTGAACCCCCTGATGTTGAGTGGCGGGAGATTCAACCGGGGCAAGTGTACGAAGGTGAAGTCGTGCGTCTTGAGCGCTATGGTGCATTCATCGATATCGGTGCGGAGCGCCCTGGCCTGCTGCACGTGCGACAGATGGGACAGTATGTCCGCAATCCGCAGGAAGTGGTCAACCTCGGCCAACGCGTTGAGGTCCGGGTCACGAGTGTGGATCTTCGTAAACATCAGATCGATTTCACGATGGAGACGAGCACGGGCGATTACCAAGAGGATGACGAGCAGCTTGATGCTGCGTTGTCCCCCATGGAAATCGCTTTCTTACAGGCTCAGGCTCAATCTGAAGAACGAAGGGAGAAGGTCAATCGCAAGCGACGTAAAAATCGTTATGATGACGACGATCAAGATATCGAGGATATCTTTCGTCGCACCCTCAATAACGGATAATCGCGTGCCAGCTTAAGCTTACTACCTCCTAGTCACCAGTGACCGAGTGGCTTTCAGCCACTCGGTTTTGTCATGGGTGATGAAGCTTCCTTGTCCTACCCAGGCAGCGACCGGCGCCTGGATGGGTCAGCGTGTTACGGAGAGCCGTTGCGAGAGGATGACGGCATTGCCTGCATCTCCTTCAGAGGCGTCAACTATGGTGAGCCGACGGTCTTCCTTAAGGAGATAAAGTCCTGCGTGGAGTGTATAGATACCCTCAGGCGCTTCCGATTGCAGGGTCAACTGGTGGCGGTCTCGGATATATCGGTCGAGAGACCAACGGTCGGTTGGATATCCGGCCGGATTCAGGTGATCGGATTGTCCCCAGAGTTCCCCCTCCGGCCCGATGATGTGTACGAAGGATTGATAGGTTTGGGTCATGGGACGTGCTGCCATCCAATAGAGGGTGACGTTCAGGGTACGATCGGGTTTGACCTCTTCGGGGGATAGATCGTATCCCAATAATTGGATCTCGACATCGTCAGGCTTGTTCCCAAATGCGGCATATTGAGTTGTCTCTGCTGGGCGAGCCTGTCCTGAGTCGGAGGTATAGCGGAACCACCCATAGGGATCGAAAACGAGGCCATTGGCCAGCAAGAACAATCCGATGATAGCTATCGGAATGAAGATAGGATCCCTATCTTTTGTCTTCTTGAGTTTATCGTCGGTATCAACGGCGCGATAAAGCGTAGGCATCCCAATCAGGCCGAGGATGGCCCCGGCGACGGTCAATGCCCATCCAGTACGACGCGCCGGGGTGGGTTCAAAGCGGACTGCGATCTCGTGCTGACCTGCCGGTACGTCGACGGTGATAAACCCCTCCGGATTTGCCAACTCGGTAGGAACTTCCTGACCATCTATATAGGCGGTCCAACCCGGGAAGTCGAAGAGATAGAGCCGTAAGGTGAAGGCTTCGTTTCCACGCACACGCAGCCGGTTGACGTGTGGCTTATCGGGGATGACTTGGACGCTGGTTTCCTCGGGAAGCGTGTGTCGGTTGACCCGATCAATTGGAGGATTGCGATAAGATTCCAGGACTGAGTCTTCAGGGCCTGGGATCATCTGAACGCTCCGGGGTACAAAATCGTTGGTCGACGTTGTGCCGCGCCACCGGTCAGCCATCTCTGCCTTGATAATCGCTAGACGATCGATCGGTCCCCAACTTGATTGCCACGATCGGGGGTAGAGGCCGGAAAGTCCCAAAAGAATGAGAACACTTATACTTATCGCCAATACCAAAGTTCGACGTCGACCGTTTCGAAGGGCGCCCACTCCAGCCACCAAGGGAACGAGTAACGTAGCCAAAGGGCCCAGGAAGCGCCAGGGGAATTGGAAGTAGACAAAGCCCGGAATATGCCTCCATATCCAGGCACTGGTGCGATGTGTCAACCAGAGACTGAAAAGAGCTCCGAGGCCAAAGAACACAAGGTCACTACGGATGAAATCGAGTAAATCTCCGCGCGTGCGGAAGTGCGTCGAAAGCACAACGAAGCATCCAATGAAGGCCAAGATCAGGATATGAGGGCCAACGGTCATGGGTGCCATAGGCGCACTTGCCCGATAGTCCTGCTGGGGAAGCAGTTTAAGGAGTTCCGACAAGGGGACAAAATGCTGCCGGTAGTCATAGTGTCCCTCGCCTGTTACGTCCTCCAATTGGATATACTGTCGCTCTAAGAGGAAGGGCAACCAGAAAAAGGCTGTCAGCAGGACAAAAGTCACGCCGACCAGTAATGCGTTTCTGAACGAGTTGCGATGGCCGCGAATCATCAGGTGCCATATCGAAAGTCCACCGATGAGACCTACCATCGTCAATCCCGTCAAATTGTGGCTCAGCAACGTTGCCGCCGTCGATAAGATCGCCAGGACTCCGACCTTAAGACCGGCGCCTTGCCATACTCTGTGCCAGCTCCATAACACCCACGGCAGGATCCCCAGCGCAACAACCTCCGCGAGGTCGCCACGGACGTGAGGGTTGACAAATTGAACATAGGGGGAGAACGCAAAAGCCGTCGCTCCCAGCAGTCCCCCACCCCGTCTCCCAAAGGTTTTTCCCAACTGATAAGCACCCAGGATGCCCAACATATGCGCACCGATGAACAAAACCTTGGCGGTTTCTACCGCCAGCTGCGGCCTCCCCAGAGAAAGCCAGTATCCTAGATGATAGGTCAAGGGCGCATAGTAGTTGAAAATAGGATAACCATAGCCATGATAGAAATCAGGCGCCCATCTTGGATACAGGATACCCGCATTAATGCTATACCCGATTTCCGCGATGCGGTAGATATGAAGTTCAGCGTCATTGTCCGCCGGCAAAGACGCGTTGACGATGAAGGGCCAACTGCTCAGAATCGTCAATAAAGCTAAACTCAGCGCCAATAAGGCCAATGATTGCGTGCGCCCTCCCACCATCGTTATGGGTTGGAGATGTTTTGAAAAGTCCGGTTTCATAGTTATCTCGGCATCAGTAGGGTCGTCGTGTTATTATTCACGACGACTATGCGAAATCCGAGAAGGGGCGAGGCTGATACCGGAATCCATGCCCTCGGACGGTGACCACGTAGGTGTGATCGGGATCGAGTTCGGCCAATCGTTCGCGAAGCCGATAGATCAAAGCGTCGACGGCCTGATCCGTGACACCGCCGACCGCATCGGGCCAGACCTCATCAATCAAATGCTCCCGTGTTACCACGTCACCGTCGGCTTCGACAAGCAGTGAGAGCAACCGGAACTGTGGCGGAGAGAGAGGGGGATCTAGAATCTGGCGCCCTAGATAGACCTGGCGTGCTGCCTGATCGAGTTGAAGTCCTCCCGGACGTCCCAGATCCCCGGTCAGCGGCAAGGTCGCTTCCCCGGACACAAACCCCAGCTGGATCACGGTCGCCAACTCAATTTCATCGCCATCTTGAAGGCGATAAGGTTGTCCTCGGAGCAATTCACCATTGACGTAGGTGCCATTTTTGCTCCCAAGATCCCTTAAGACGTAGCCGCCAGGATCGCGCTCGATGCGGGCGTGATATCGAGAAATCTGTCTATCGGGGATCACGATCTCGCAATCATCGGCACGTCCCATCGTGCAGGAATCCTCTTTGATCTTCCAGCGCCGGCCGGACAACAGACCCTGGTAAGCGATGAGAATGGGAACGCTCTGGTTGGGATCTTGCGTTGCAGTCTCTGCATCGTTTGTATTTGTCTCTGTCATTGATTCTTCCTCTTTTTTCTCGGTTAGCCGCCCACTATGTTTGTCGGCGGTTAATGTTAACCTCAGCTCTTATTATAGCATCTTGACAACACCTGTGAACACGTTACCATTCGCTCAATGGTCAAACTGCTTGAAGCGCAAACTCTCTTGAAGAAAAGGTATATGATCGCAGGCCCCATCGGACAGGGCGGCATGGGTGCGGTTTATCGTGCCGAGGATACCCTACTCTCCGGGCGTATCTGTGCGATCAAGGAGATTGCGCCGGATCCAGATCTTGATCCCGATTTGCTTCATCAGCTTCAGGACCAATTCCGACAGGAGGCCTCAGTCCTTGCCCGGCTCGACCATCCTAACCTACCGAAGGTGTCGGATTATTTCTCTCAGCGTGGTCGGGAGTATCTCGTGATGGATTATGTGCCCGGTCATAATCTGCGGGAGATTATCGAGGAATCCCGTAAGGATGATCAGTACCTCAAAGAGAGCAAGGTGCTGGATTGGGCTGACCAGCTTTGTAGCGCACTCTCCTATATGCACCAGCAGGAGCCCCCCATCCTGCACCGTGATATTAAACCTTCCAACATCAAGCTGATGCCTTCCGGGCTTATCAAGCTTGTGGATTTCGGCCTTGTGAAATTGATGACCAGTGATGAGTCTCGAACGGTGACTGTTGTTCAGGGCCACGGCACGGCAGCTTATACGCCTCTCGAACAATATGGGGGGGATGACGCTCATACCGACATACGGTCGGACGTCTACGCGCTGGGCGCAACGTTCTATCATCTTCTAACTGCACGTTCTCCTGCAACTGCAAGAGAACGGTTTCTTAATCCCCAGGCCTTGGTGCGTCCCCGATCGATCAATGCGCATATCTCACCCGGCGTTGAGGAAGCGATTCTGTCGGCTATTGCGCTGCATCCCCGCCAGCGTCCGGCGAGTGTTGAAGCCGTCCGATCTCAGTTGCATCGGTCGGTCTTGCCCTCGTCCATCCAGCCGATTGCTTTGACGTCGCAAGAATGGCGCAGATCTCTGGGTAGCAATCTCCCCTTGTTGATTACAACTGCGGCGATGATGTTATTGGCTCTGCTGATTACGCCGTAGGACTCCTGAGCCTTAGAACTTCTGAGGGTTTGCTTGTTGGTTGTGTGTCAACACGATGGCGGACACGAACATGGTCAGCGTGCCAACGACCAGCGCTGCCGCTCCCATAACGTACTCGTGTTCAACCAGTCCGTATCGCACGGCGGGCATCCACCATCTTGCTACGGCAGAGATGATAATATAGCCACAGAGTCCGCCCAATGCCCCGTGGAGTCCCAACCGCAGCGCTAACTCCGAACGCACTGAACGTTGGCGTGCCCACAGAAACCCGAGCGTCAGCATCGATCCTACAGCCCCTACCCCCCAACCAAAGAGCCGCCACCGACTGGGCTGGGGCATCGCGACTTTGTTTGGGAGTTGCTGGGGCCCAGGCGGCGTGGGCTCCGGCGTGGGAGTAGGACTTGGGGTGACCGTTGGTGTCGGCGTCGGTGTGGGTGTGGGCGTTGACGTTGGCTCAATCTCAGTGATCGTGACCCCGTCATCTTGGATCATCAACTCTAGCCTGATGGAGGAGACGGCCGGCTCGGATTGGACCGTGATGTTGAGCTGTCCGACGCGTTCGAGATTGACATTCGCTTCCGCAATGCCTTCGGTCGTCTGCGCGATAATCTCCCGCTCGATTCCCTCTTGCGGGTAACTCAGACTGAACTGCACCGGCGTACCATCGGGTACGAGATGCCTATTTCGATCAACAATAGGGTCCGTGCGCAATCGAATAAGGTCACCGATGTGGATGTTGGTCTGAGCCGTGGGGGTAAGGGGGGCGCCTGTCTCATTGACCAAACTGAAGGAAACCAGTTGCTCTGGATTCGGCATCGTCTGATCTGAGATCAAATAGTTGAGCGAGGGAATACTGACCGGAGAGTCCCCCGGAGCGACGAGGTCGCGGAAAATCGCGCGTGCTCCGGCGTCGACGAATGAGCTCCCCGTTGAGAAAAGCCCATAATAGACGTCGAGTTTGCTGACCTCCGTGCTATCAAGCTCGTAAGGCGGCCCGTAGGCCAACACCGCAAGTTTGGCATCCAAGATGTTTGCCTGTTCGGCGAGGAACCGTTTGAGGGCGAATGAACTGCTTTCTCTCTGGGTATCAAGCCCGGTGGGCGCAAAGATGATCCAGTCCGCGTCGTTCAATGCATTGAGGACGATTGCTGACAGCGGCGTTGGTTGGACCTCTTCGTCTTCCGGTGTTGCAATCGGCGTCGGGGTCACGGTGGGCTGAGGTTCGCCTTGGCTTCGATCCAAAGCCAGGAGAAGATCGGCAAAGCTGAAGGATTGGATAGCGTTGCGCCTTAAGACGTCGGTGCCTTCCGGTCCGTAGAAGCGCAACAGCACCCGTTCGATGGCGTCCTGATCCAGAAATACATAGGAAGATTCCTGGATCCGTGACATCTTGGCGTTCTGCTCTTGGGTGAAGATCACAATCGACTCACCTGCTTGCGGGGATGGCGGGAGTTGATCGTCTGACAGCGGGCTTATCAGGTTGAGGGCATTCAATCCTACTTGAGAATTGATAGGCTCTCCATGCCCCAGAGCCTCCGCCGCCTTCTCGGGGGAGGCAATAAGGGTATCAAGAGAATCGGTAGGATACATACGGAACTTCATTTGCAGAATTCGGTAGACCGCGTTATCCACCACCCGCTGGAAGGCTGGATCATCCTTGTATCGTGACGCCATGAACCTCAACGTATCACGGATGTTGACAAAGTGACGGTCCCATTCCTGTTCGACCGCGAAACGATCGAGAATCAGCAGGTCGTTTCCGGCACTTAAGGCATCCTGAGTGATCTGCCGAGCATTGAACGAGACGCCGGTAGGATCATAAAAGCGGTGAACCGAAGCCATTCCCAGATTGTCCGCAATCAGCACCCCACCGGACTCCCGCCACGGCTGCACTTCCTCAAGACTGGTCACCAGCTTCAGCGCTTGGGCGTCGAGGCTGATCGGTCTCGTCGTCTGCCGGATATTGCCCTGGAATCCTCGATATCGGATGTGGGTGACCACAAAGGCATCCGCAGCTTGGTCTGCACCCGGCAGTGCGCTTGAAGCCGCGAAGAAGGGGGCCAACTCAATCTGCTCGAGCTGCTCAAGGGGTTTTTGAACGGTAGGAACCTCTTCATTCAAAGGTCGATCTGCGCTTCCCAGCCCGGGAAGGTGACGCGGTGCTACAAGTAGACGTCCCTCTGAACCTTCGTGAAGTCCCTGGATGTACGCTCTCCCCATTTGTCCCACCCAGAAAGGGTCCCCACCGAATACAGCGGTCCCTAGATCCGCAGGGTCGCCTGGGCGGGGAGTATAAAGAACGTTGAGGTCGGGTCCCAGGTATAGATTAAACCCGAGGGCTGTGAGTTCTTGGGCTAACACGGCTCCCACCGACGTGGCGAGTTCGGGTTTCCACGTGGCTCCTATGGCCAGTGGCGTAGGGAGTGCCGAGGTTCCCGAGATATACGCGGTAGGGGGTGTCCCGAAGTTGGTAGGCTCTACGCCGATGAGCAAGGGGATATGGGATATCCTGTAAGGGACCGCGGTCTCATTGTCCAAGGTCGCGGTTATGGGATCTTTGGCAAACCCATGGATGGATTGAAGCTGAGAGGTCATCGATACGACGTCGACGGAGGCAATGAGCCCTTCCCCGAAATTGCCATTTTCGGGTTTTAGAAGGACGCCACCGATATTGTACTCCTGAATCAGGCTGCCGATCTCCGACGTGGCCCCCACGTCGGTACCGGGGAAGGAGATCAGCACCAGCTGACCGACCTTCGCCTCCGGGGACATCTGCGACATAAGTTCCAACACAGGATCCGGTGGGCTCTCCTGTGCCTTAAGTTGGGGGACGAATACAAATAGGCATAGGAAGAGCACACAGATCCCGTGGCAAAGTGCACGGATTCTCATTGAACGAACCTCCTCCTTGTTGTTATTTTATCGTATTCAACGCACTTAGACAAATCTAGCGGCCAATCGCAAAGTCTGTCACATTTGTCATCCCATTTAGGTCTGGTACACTTGCCTGGATACCAAGGCCCAAAACGTCCCGATGTGAGGAGCGTTCTGCGTCTATGAAATACCACTATGTTTCTGAAGTTATGTTTGTGAAATTATGTCTCTAAAACTATGTCTTTGAATCCAGAAGCTGTCTTGAGGAGGCACGTATTGATGTCAGCGTCTCGTTCGGAGATCATCCGACAGTTCCCCTTTGTAAGTAAACTCTTTTTTTGCCTCTTGTTTCTTCTTGGGATAACTGCCTGTGGCCAACGTCCGTTGTTGGATGACGTATCGGTCTCCCCCACCCTCATTACGCCCAATGCGGATGGGGAGACGGATTTGGCCAAGATTGCTTTTGTCCTTAATGAAAACGCACGGGTCAGTCTCGATTTTATCGATGAAGCAGGCACGACCTATACCTTTAGGCCCCCCACCCGCTTGGGTATCAATGAGGATCTTTACTCCGTCTATTTTGGGGGCGTGGTCGATGCTTTTGAGGAGGATGGGAACACCTCACAAAAGGGGGCGGATGCATACACCGTGCTCAAACAGATGTTGCCTGACGGCGCGTATACCTGGCGCCTTCATGCGGTAAGTGATGAGGGACTGACGAAGACGGTAACGGGCACGTTGACGATCGCGAATGCGGATACCCAAGTTCCTGGGATTCGTGGGTTTACCGTCTCGCCCAAGCAGTTTTCTCCCAACCAGGATGGCATCAACGATCGCGTGACGATCAATTTGGTGCTGGAGAAGGATGTCGAGGAGTTACAGGTTTACCTCTTGGGAGAGGATGGCGTCCCCCATTACATTTCGGAGGATGACAATCGGCGGGTTGTCGAACCTAACGCCGAAGGATGGCATACGTATGATTACGACGGCAGTATCGACGCCGGCAGCGAACCGCCTCCCGATGGTATCTACGACCTCATCGCTGAAGCGCGGGATGCGATGGGGCAACACGTTGTCGTAACCCGGACGCTGGCGATTGAAAACGCCGGATTGCCTCGGGCCTATATTGTCAATGGGGCCGTCGATTATTCGACCACCACGATGGTATTATCTGATACGCTCTGTTACACGCTCACCGTGGAGAACGATAGCGATGCCTATATCAGAACCACCGGCCCTTGGCCCGGCACCACCTATCGCAGCGATCAGAACTTCAACACCCTGGGCTGGTCTGAGGAATCCGGGGTGTTTCGGGTTGCGATGGATTTCGACACCAGTTTGCGCAATTACCCCTTCCGTTGGGGGATAGGTCAGCCTGGCGTCAATCTCGTTGAAATCAATGGGTACTGGTACCTCCCGCCTCGGGGGCGCTCTCTCGTGACTGGATGTGTGCAAGTTGTCGAGGTTCCCGTACGTAACCCGCTTTACTATTGGATGGGCCTTATCCACGAGGATGTGGAGATTGCGCCCGTCAACAATCGCGTCGATCCGAATTTCGTGACCATCTGGGAGCCCTGACCTCTATGGCTCCGCAGTCTCTGGCGATTGTGATTGTCTCCTGGAACGTCTCCGAACCCCTGAGTCATTGTTTGGCTTCGCTGCGTTCGGCATTGGCAGAGACCCCCGTACCAGCTTCCGTCTGGGTTTTGGACAACGGGTCGAGGGATGGAACCCCTGAGAGGATCCGATCTGATCATCCGTGGGTCAACCTGATTCAAAGTGATGAAAACCTAGGTTTTGTCGGGGGCAACAACCGGGTCATCCGGCGGCTTTTAAGGAGTGATGACGTTCCCACTTATGTCTGGCTGCTCAATCCGGACACCATTGTACATAGTCATGCGCTCGATCGTCTCGTCGATTTTATGGCGTCTCACCCGGGAGCCGGGTTGGTCGGCCCCAAGCTGCTCAATACCGATGGCTCATTACAGACCTGTGCGTTTCGCTTCCCGGGTGTCATCCAGCCGCTTTTTGATCTGCATCTGATGCCTGAACGTCTCTACCATTCCCGCTTCAACGGACGTTATCCCCGTGAATGGTTTGAGCAACCCGATCCTTTTCCCATTGACCATCCATTGGGCGCCGCTATGCTCGTGCGGACTCAGACGATACAGGACGTTGGATTGTTAGATCCGCAGTTTTTCATGTATTGTGAGGAGATCGATTGGGCGTGGCGGATGCATGATGCTGGTTGGCACGTGTGGTTGGTCCCAGAGGCGGAGGTCACCCATATCGGTGGGGCCAGTACGCGTCAGGCCCGTCCCGAGACGACTCAATACCTCTGGCAGAGCCGCGCCAAACTGTATGCGAAGCATCGTAGCCTAATGGAGCAAAGGCTTGTAGGCCAGGTCGTGCGGCGTGTGTTCGCGGCACGTCTTGCAAAAGCCCAGTCACCGGCGTGGAAGGAAGCCTATGAGGGAATCATCGAGGCTTGGAGGTTATCGTGACCGGTCCTACTCTTAAAGGTGTGATTATCGCGCTTAACGAAGAGGATCACATCCAGGCGTGTATTGCCAGCCTGGATTGGGTGGATGAGGTGGTGGTTTTCGATGCCTACAGCCGAGATGCCACCGTCGAATTAGCCTGGGAGGCTGGCGCACACGTGATCCAAAACCCTTTCGAGAATTTCGCTCAGCAGCGTAACGCAGCGCTCGATGCGGTTGAGGCTGACTGGATTCTCTTTGTCGATGCGGATGAACGTACGCCTCCTGCCTTAGGCACGGAGGTTCGCCGCGTGATCAGCGAGCGGCCCGAGACCGGCTGGTGGATCCCAAGGTATAATTACATCTTTGGGCACAAGATGCGGGCAACCGGATGGTATCCGGATTACCAGTTGCGGCTTTTGAAGCGGGACTACGCGCGTTACGATCCGGAAAAGGCCGTTCACGAGGTGGTGATACTCGAGGGCGAAGCCGGTCACTTGGAAACGCCTTTCGTCCACTATAATTACGAGACATTGCGCCAGTTTATGGGGAAGCAGCGTCGTTACCTGGCTTATGACGTTCATATTCTCCACGAGAATAAGACCCCTACCCGATTCTACACGCCTTATATGCAGGCGGTCCGTCACTTTTTGTGGCGATTTTTCACGTTATCCGGATGGCGCGACGGCATCTACGGCTTGTCACTGAGCCTTCTAATGAGCGCGTATGAGTGGGCTAAATATAATCAGTTGCGGATGCTGAATCGACAATCTGTAGCTTCGGACGATTCCTTGGGAGCCTAGGATGAGGGAGCGGTGGTTGAGCCGCACGGGTTCCACTCGGATCCTTGGTCTGCTATCCGTGCTGGGTATCGTGTTGGGCGTCGCCCTGCTCGCGTTTGCGGCTCCCTTGTCCTCTGGCATCTCTCGTACCATTGGGGATGACGCGCCGATAGCGCTGCCGCCTGTCAGGCCCTCACCCACGTGGGCACCTATGCCCACGCGAGCGCAGGCGATCTCCCCGCCCGCGTCGTCTAACACTCAGGCATTACACGATCTTCGTTTTGCCCTATTGCGTCGCGATCTTGAGGATGCTCTGCGGGTATGGGAAGAAAACTCACCCCCGTCTCCGCCCTATCGCTCCGGGTGGTATCAAAGCGGCGCCCGCCTCTTTCTCGCGTTAGGGCATGGCGACCGGGCAGAGACGCTTATCTGGAATGCGATTGTGCTTGCCCCATCAACGATGGACAGTTGGCTGCTTCTGCACCTGATCTCAAAAAATCGGCAGGATTGGCAGACTGCGGAGTATGCGCTGGAGGTCGCGCTTTCCCTCGAACCTCGACGAGCAGACGATCTCTTTTGGGATCGGTGGTTGTTGGCCCTTGAGACAGAGGACGCCGGACGTATGGCTGCACTGGCGGAATCCTTTGCGTTAAGACATCCAGAGGATTCGCTACAAGCTTATCTCAGTGCTAAAGCGCTTTTGGCCTCTGGGATGGCGTTCGAGGCCGCTAATCGGCTGATTGACGCTTTGGAGCGAGATCCAAACGGACCGGTTTTGCTCTGGTATACCTTGGGTGAGGCCTATCTGAAGCTAGGGGCCTATCCGGAGGCCCGGTCCGTTCTGGAAATCGCCACAAAGCGTTTCTACGAAGGTGATGAGACGGCAACTTCTCTCGAGCCACCCTTTCTTGATAACCTCAATTTTCGGCTGGCCCGCGCCTATCTGGGCAGTGGTGAATGCGCCAATGCGGAAGCTGTCTTTCGCCGGCTCGCTGACTCAGAGACATCCGAGAGAGGCGTAAGTCGATTCGATGCTTGGGTCCAACAGGCCGTTCGATGTCAGACACCGACGCCCACCCTGACGCCTTGGATTCCGAAGCAATACGGGACCGCGACGCCCGCCCCACCCCAGGAATGAGTTCCTCAGTTCAATATGGTGAGCGGTCAAATCTTGAACTTGCCTGCTTGATACAGAAGCTCGTCATCGACCCAGATTTCACCACCCTCGCTCATATCGCAGATCATATCCCAATGGATTGCCGATCGATTTTCGCTGCCGGTTTCGGGATACCCGCTTCCCAATGCGAGGTGGAAGCTGCCGCCGATCTTCTCGTCAAACAGGATGTTCTTGGTAAAACGCTGGATGCCGAAGTTGGTTCCAATGGCGAACTCACCCAGATATCGACTCCCCTCATCGGTATCCAGCATCTGCATCAAGTAGTCCTCGTTCTTGGTCGCTTTGGCCTCGCTCACCCGTCCATCTTCAAACGAGAGCTCGACACCATTGACCTCACGACCGCCCGTGATTGCGGGATAGGTGAACTTCACCCAACCTTGGACGCTGTCCTCGACGGGGCCTGTGAAGATCTCCCCGCTGGGCATATTGTGGTGTCCATCGGAGTTAATGAATGTGCGATCATGGATGGATAGGGTCAGATCAGCGTTGGGACCTACGATCTTGACGTGTTCACGCCCCTTGAGCCATTCGATGATTTCTGCTTGCCTATCGTGGACGGCTTGCCAGGCCGCGACCGGATCATCTCGATCACAGTAGCAAGCACCATAGACAAAATCCTCATAATCACGCAGGCTCATATCCGCTTCCTGGGCATAAGCCTGTGTTGGAAAGAGAGTCCCCGACCATTTGAAGTCTCCGGCAGCAGCGCGTTCCATATACGTTTGTATCAGAGGCCGGCGAGCCTTGTTCCGCATCGTCTGCTTTGCAGGATCGGTATCATTGAGCTCGCGGGTGTTCGTAGCCGCGCGAATGCTAATCAACGCCTCATATTCCTCAAAAACGATACGGTCAACCGGACTGATGAACTTCAACTGCTCGTCAGAGGCCACCCGATAGAAGATCTCCTCAGTGCCTGGGAGTCCAATATTCAGAAGAGGGTGCCCACCTCGTTCGAGCACGCGTTCATAGACAGGCCTTATCAGGTCGGCGGCGGCAGGGCTTGAGAGAATCGCTACCCTTTCACCGGGCTGGATGTCGACTGAGTAATCGACAAGCAGATGGGCGAGACGTTGTACTCGAATATCCATAGTCTTAGACTCCTTTTCGGCAAAGCCGCTTTGACACTTTAATAACGAAGTATTGCAGAACATAGCGTGACTTAGATTGTACATAGCGATGAACGCTTGACAACACACACAAGATCAGATGCGCCTCAGTTTGTTGCGCCGACCAAGGCCGCATCGTAGAGACGCTCTCGATCACGGCGGAACTGCCGCGTGTAGAGGTCGTAATAGTGTCCTCTGGCGCGAATGAGTTCGTTGTGAGTGCCCATTTCCTCGATAGCGCCATCCTGGATGACCACGATCTGGTCGGATCGTTTGATGGTCGAAAGCCGATGCGCGATGACAAAGGCCGTTCGACCCGCCATCACGGCTTCCATCCCCTGCTGGATGTGCATCTCCGTCAGCGTATCGACGGAACTCGTCGCCTCATCAAGAATCAAGATATCAGGATCGGCCAATACAGCCCGGGCAATGCTGATGAGCTGTTTCTGGCCGACAGAGAGTCGATTTCCTTCCTCCCCGACCTCCTCCTCATAACCGTGTTCGAGGTCTTCGATGAAGTCGTGTGCGTGCGCGACCTTTGCAGCTGAGATGATCTCTTCCTCCGTTGCTTCCAGCCTCCCATACCGGATATTGTCTTTGATGGTGCCCGAAAAGAGGTGCGGGTTCTGGAGCACCATCCCGATGCGAGACTGCAACCCTTGCTGGGTCATCGTCGTATAATCACGACCGTCGATGCGAATGGTGCCTTCCGACGGCTCGTAGAATCGACAGAGAAGATTGACGATCGTCGACTTGCCGCCGCCAGTTGGCCCAACCAACGCGATGTGCTTGCCGGCTCGCACGTGAAGCGAGAAATCGCGAAGCACCTCTTGATCCTCTTCGTACTGGAAGACGACGTGATCGAACGTCACCTCAACTTCAAGCTTCTCTGGATCGATCGCGTCTGAGCGATCAACGATGTCGGGCTTGGCGTCAATCAGTGCGAAGACGCGTTCGGCGGAGGCGACCGACCGTTGCATTTCAGCGTAGACGCGGGCCATATCCTGAATCGGCCACATCATAAACGTCAGGTAGCTCAGGAAGGCCTGGATGCCCCCAATCGTCAGATCGGCTGTCTGAATCTGGAGTCCTCCGTACCAGATAACTAAACCGGTCCCCATAGCCCCAACGATCTGTACCACGGGCAGGAAGAGTGCCGAAAGCCAGGCCGCGCGGTAGGATGCTCGATACATGGATGTGGCCGTCTCATCGAACTCCAGGAGGTTTTCCTCCTCCCGGACGAGCGCTTTAACGACTCGAACCCCGGTGATGTTCTCGTTGAACGCTCCGGTAATCTCCGAGTTCAGCTTTCGCACCTCCCGGTATTGTTTCAAGATGCGCAGCTTGAACCAGAAGGATAATCCGATCATAATCGGAACGATCGCGGCGATCACGAGGGATAGGCGCCAGTTGATACGGGACATAAAGTAAATGGCCGTGCCTATATTGAAGACAGCCCACGTGATGTCCACCAGTCCCCACGTGGGCAGCTCTGCGATTCGATTGGCGTCGGATGTGACTCTTGAGATGATCCAGCCAACCGGTGTCTTATCAAAGTACGAGAAAGACAGCGTCTGAAGGTGGTTGAAAAGCTTCTTGCGGAGGTCGTACTGCACGCGTTCCCCCAGGACGCCGGCCAGGTAGATGAATCCGAAGACCGTCGCGGCTTGCACCAAGGCAAGACTGCCATAGACAGTGATGAGATGCCTTAACATCTGACGATCCCCGAGGATAATCGCCTCGTCCAGTATGCGTTTGCTGAGATACGTGAAGTAGGAGTCCAGAACCGAGGTTCCGGCAATCATTACGACAAATCCCAGTACCCAATACCAGTATGGCTTCAATTGCGCGAGCATCCGGAGCACAATGCGTCCATTGAACTCCGTCGTGAAATCTTGTTCCTCAAATCGTGTTGACATATTTGACCCTCTTGGTTCCTATGACCGATTCTGAGCGACAGCCATGGGGGACGCGGCTTTGTGTCCGACGTCCGACTCAATCTCTCGATCAACTTCTTGCTTAACTTCGTCCTCGATGCGTGACTGGATATCGTAGATCCTTCGGTAAAGGCCCGGCTGACGTATTAACTCGGTGTGGGAGCCGGACTGCACGATACGCCCTTTGTCCAGGACCAAAATCAAGTCTGCGTGCATCACCGTTTGGATACGATGCGCGATGATAAACGTGGTCCGGTTGGCCCTCAGGCGCGTCAATGCCTGCCGGATCTGCATCTCGGTCTCTGTATCAACCGAAGACGTGGCATCATCCAGGATGAGGATGCTGGGATCCCGCAGTAAGGTGCGGGCAATAGCGACACGTTGACGCTGGCCCCCCGATAGGGTGACCCCTTTTTCTCCTACGACTGTGTCGTATTGCTCTGGAAAGGTCAGGATGATGTCGTGGATCGCAGCGGATCTGGCAGCATCTTCGATCTCCTCCTGGCTTAACTCCCGTTTGACGCCATACGCGATGTTCTCTCGAATGCTCCGCGAGAAAAGGAACGGTTCCTGTTCCACAATCCCGATGTGCTCGCGTAGGATCCGGCGGGGATACTCCGTGAGTGCAACGCCATCTAAGAGGATGCGACCCTTCTGATAATCATAGAACCTAAGCAAGAGATTCACGATGCTGGACTTACCGGAGCCGGTTGAGCCGAGCAGTGCTACAATTTGTCCGGGTTCGCACGCGAACGTGATGTCGTGCAGGACAGGCACGGTCTCTTCATCGTTTTCTCCTTGGGCTTCCTCTTCTTCGTCAGCTTTCTTGGGATCTACCAGGACCGTTCGGGGTTCGTAAGCAAAATCGACGTGTTTAAATCTGATCGCCCCTTCGATCTTGGTCTCGGGTCGGACGGATCCTGTGGTCACATCCTCGCGCTTCTCCCGGACGATATCCATCACCCGACGGTAGGAGACCAGCCCCGTTGACACCTGGACGATAAGTCGACCCAGGTTGCGGAGAGGCCAAACGATCCAGACGATCATGCCGGTCGCTGCGACGTACGTTCCGACGCTGATCGTCCCACGGATGGCCATGAGCGCTCCGACAAACATCGAAAGCAGCATCTGCCCGGAGCAGAGCGTATCTGAGAATGGCCAGTAGAGCGAGTGCATAATGAGAAGTCGCTTGCCTAACCGGTAGCGCTCCGCGTTTTCCCGTTCGAACTTGTCGATCTCAAATGACTGTCGGGCAAATGCCCGTACAACCCGCACGCCATTGAGATTCTCCTGCAGTACGGTAGAGACCTCCGCCTCCTGTTCCTGGTAGGCCTCATAGGCTTTGGATACTTTGCCGAAGAAGAAGTACGAAAGGACGATGATCAAGGGCATGACTACCACCGAGGTCAATGCCAGGCGCCGGTTCATCTGGAACAACATCGTGAAGTTGACCGCAAACAGCGCCACGATCCGACCAATGCCCAGGGCCTGTTCTGCGTAGAACCGGCGCAGGGCGTCGACATCCGACGTCGATCTCTGAATCATCTCGCCGGTTTTGGCGTAGTCATGAAACGAGAATGGCAGCCGTTGGATATGATCGTAGAGGTAGTTCCGAAGGCGCAATGCGATACTCTCCGCGGTCTTTGCCGACCAGTTCCCTCTTATAAAGGCGAAGAGCCCCTCGACGGCAGCCAGGCCCACGAAAGCCGCTGCCACGAGCGCCAACCGATTGGACTGTTGCGCGGATCCAAAGACATCGTCGATCGCATATTGGACGACCCGGTAGTAAAGCGTGCGCATCAGGGCGCCGACCGCAACGGCAATCAGGGCGCCCGCGTAGATCCAGCGAAATCCACGCATGAGGTTCCATAATCCTAACAAGCGTTTGTCGGACATTGCTTTCTGTAGATCCATCGCGACGTCATGGATCAAAGTTCGTGTATTCTTAGTCTGAGACATTGGGTCTCCTGTTGATTTCTTAAGACCTGTGAAAGAAACTCGTCTTTACAGGTCGGGCGTTCTCTTCACAGACACAGCAAACGAGCGGGTCCATTGTTCCCTTGATGGCTGCGCACATTGAAGTGTGCGCTGGGTTTTCTGACCCGCTCGCGAGTGAGACTTGCTTGCCTGTGAGAAGTATCGTCGTGAGGTCGAAGATCCGGACTATCCCGGTGCCGACATCGTCACGACGACTTAACTAATCCGGCGGCGTCTCTCCCGCGAGGCTGGGCGCGTTTAGATGGTTTATAGCGTCGTTAAGTACTTGGATAAGCGGGGTGATCCGGCGTGTATAGATTCGCATTGCTGCCTCCTTTAGGATTATCAGCCAGATGATTTCGGCATAGTCGGGCTTTCAGCCCTTAGCATAACTTTGATTCATCAATTTCTCGGAAAACGTTATAAGCATACCACACTTCGACGTGTGCGCAAGTGATTAGAGTTTCTGTTTTTGAGGATTTTCCTTTGGATCTACATAGGTGGGGATCGGCGTCTCTGCCTATGTGCTTTCTCTCTATCTCAAATACGATATACTGTTCTCACTATTTTGTATCGTGCGAACCAATGCGTGTTGTGAATGGCAGCCTGTCACGAGGCTGCGGAAAGAATCAGGAGAACTCTATGGCGCAGGACAATCCCCTCACGAGCAAACGCGGCTTTTGGATTGTCGTCGGTCTGATGACCCTTGTTGTATTATGTGTCACATCCTCGACCTTTACTTCGATATATACTGACTTTCTCTGGTTTGAGAGTATAGACTTCGCACAGATATATCTTAAACGCCTCGGTGCGCGGCTAGGCCTCGCTGTTGTGTCTGCGGCTCTTGCCGTCGCGTATCTTGTGCTCAACTGGAGTGTATTCCCCTATTGGATTGCTCCCAAGGACACCATCACCAAGAAGAACCCTTTTCAAAATCGTACGTCTCGTAGGTCTCGCAGCAACGGGGGCAGCAAGACGTTTACCATCTCGACGAAACCCATCCGTTTGTTGTTCACACTCGGTGCGGTTGTCGTGGGATTGCTTCTAGGATTGACGGTTGGACAGTTTTGGCGCCCCTATCTCCTGGCCGCCCACGGGTTGCCTTTCAATCTCACCGATCCCATCTTTGATATCGATTTGAGTTTCTACGTCTTCAGATTGCCGTGGTACGAGTTGATGCTGGGTCGGATTCAGCTCTTGCTGATAGTGGGGCTTCTGGGTGTTTTGGGACGTTACTTGCTCTTTGGTCAAATACGCTCGCAGGGTGCTATTGCCCATCTCTCTTTGATGGGCGCTGTGTGGCTCATCGTGATGGGATTTGAGCGCTATTTGAGCCGGTTCAAACTCTTACAATCCGACCTAGGAGCGGTCTTCGGTGCCGGCTACACGGATATTCATGCGCGGTTGCCGCTGTTTACGATCGAGGCTATTCTCTTTATGGTCGCGGCATTGATTTTGATTATCAATCTATTCTCACGCCAGTGGAAGCTCCTGTTGGGCATTGGCATTTTCTGGGTTGGACTTAGCCTGATCAGCCCGGTTTATCCTACAACCGTGCAGCAGTTCACCGTGGAGCCCAATGAGTGCAGCCTTGAACGCCCTTATATCGAGCATAACATCGCCTACACCCGGATGGCCTATGGCTTGGATGAGATCGAGGAGAGGCGTTATCCGGCTGTCGGCTCGATTACGTCGGAGGATTTAGAGGCTAATGAGGATATCCTGCAAAATGTAAGGCTCTGGGATTATCGGCCCCTCCGTCGTACCTACAGTCAATTGCAGGAGATCCGTCTTTACTACACCTTCAACGACGTTGACATCGATCGCTACATCATCGACGGAGACCTGATCGAGGTGATGTTGGCGGCGCGGGAACTGGACGTCGATGAACTGTCCGAGCAAGCACAGACGTGGACTAATCGTCACCTTATCTTCACGCACGGGTATGGCCTTACCTTGAATTCGGTCAGCGGCGTGACGCCGGAGGGACTACCGCGACTTCTGGTCCGTGATATCCCGCCGATCAGCGAGGCTGAGAATTTGGAGATCACCCGCTCTGAGATCTATTTTGGGGAGCGGACCGACGCTTATGCCATCGTCAACACTGCCGAGCGGGAGTTCGACTATCCACAGGGGGATAGTAACGTTTATACGCGATACGAGGGGCCGGATGGCGTCGCGTTGAACAATCCGTTGCGCCGGTTGCTATTGGCTTTGCGGTTCAACAGCGCACAGATGTTGTTATCCAACGCGCTCGATAATGACAGCCGTATCCTTTTCCACCGTACCATCCGCGATCGCGCGGAGATGCTGGCACCTATGTTATGGTTTGATGACGACGCCTATCCAATTATTGTGGATGGGCGAATTGTCTGGATGCTGGACGCATACACTCGAACCGATCACTATCCTTACTCTGAACCCATCGAGGGGCTGAATTACATCCGCAACAGCGTCAAGGTCACCTTGGATGCCTACACCGGGACGATGACCTTCTATCTGATTGATGAAGAGGATCCGATCGCGGCGACCTATGCCCGCATCTTTCCCGATCTTTTCCAACCCGTCGAAGCGATGCCCGAGGCGATACGCGCGCACTGGAGATATCCTGAGACGCTCTTTCTTCTCCAATCCCAACTCTATGCAACGTATCATATGGAGGATCCTCGGGTCTTTTACAATCGGGAAGATCAGTGGGATATCCCTCAGGAGTTGGTTGAGACCTCGCAAGAGGTTATGGAACCGTATTACGTCACGTTTCGCCTGCCCGGTAATGACGAATTGGAATTCATGTTGATCCGACCCTACGTGCCGCAGCAGAAACAGAACATGATCGCCTGGCTCTATGCGCGCTGTGATCATGAAAATTATGGGCAGATTGGTGTTTTTAAATTGGCGAAGGATCGACTCGTTTACGGCCCGCTTCAGATTGAGGCCCGTACGGACCAGAACCCCGTAATCTCTCAGCAGTTATCGCTCTGGAACCAGCGGGGATCGCGGGTGCTCAGAGGCAATCTCCTGGTTATCCCCATCGACGATGCATTTATCTACGTGGAACCGCTCTATCTGGAAGCTGAATCAGGTCAGCTTCCCGAGCTCAAGCGCGTCATCGTTGCCTACGAGGATAAGGTTGCCATGGCGCCTACGTTGGATGATGCGCTCATCCAGGTCTTTCAGGGAGACGCGGGAGAGACGTCAATTTTGGATCCCGGCAGCACGCTAACCCTGGAAGAGCTAGCTCAGGAAGCCCTACGCCGTTATGAGGCCGGCCAGGCGTGTCTGATGACCAATGACTGGGAATGCTACGGGGCCGAACAGACGCAATTGGAAGCGATCCTGCGTCGGATGGCCGAGCAAGCTGGAGGAGAGTAAAAAGCCTATGACAGATTCGATGCCGACGGTCACCCTCAAACCGAAACGTGAGGCTCCGGTTCAAAGGCGGCATCCCTGGATCTTCTCAGGGAGTGTTGCCCGTGTATCCGGAGATCTGGAGCCGGGAACACTTGTCGCTGTGCAATCCGATCACGGGGCATTTCTGGCCTGGGGGCATTACAATCCCCATTCAAAGATCAGAGTGCGCCTGGTCTCCTGGGATGAGCACGTGGATCCGGAGACCCCCTCTTTCTGGCTTGAGCGGTTCGAAACTGCACTGGCTATGCGGCGGGATCTCGTCATTGACGAAGCGACTACCTGCTACCGAATCCTTCACGCTGAATCTGATGGGGTACCTGGGTTGTTTGTGGATCGCTATGGGGATGTGCTTGTTGTGCAATACCTGACAGCCGGCAGCACCGCACGACAGCCGCTTTTTGATCGTTTGCTGTGGGATCTGATCGAACCCACGAGTTTGTATGATCGTAGCGACGTCGATATCTTGGAGCGGGAGCGACTTGCCCCTCACACTGGTCCGATTCAGGGCCCCCCACCCTCAGAGACCGTAGAGATTCTGGAAAATGGGCTCAGGTTCTCGGTTGATGTGCGCGAGGGTCATAAGAGCGGTTTTTATCTCGACCAGCGGGAAAACCGTGCTGGGCTCCGTCGCATCGTGGAGAGACTGCACCGAGTGCAGGGCCCGCCTTCTCTCCTTAACGTCTTTGCCTACACGGGGGGATTTGGGGTCTATGGCCTCGCTGGTGGGGCATCCAACGTGGTCAACGTCGATACCTCCAATCAGGCTCTTGCTCTGGGACGCCGTAATGTTGCCCTTAACGGGTTCGATCCAGAGCAAACCGAGGATATCGCCGGGGACGCTTTTGAAGTGCTTCGGACGTTCCGTGATGAACGCCGACGGTTCGACCTCATTGTTCTCGATCCGCCGAAGTTTGCGTTCACTCGACGGGATATCCAGAGTGCGTCGCGGGGATATAAGGACATCAACCTTCAGGCCTTGCACCTACTCCAGCCCGGCGGGATTTTGATGACTTTTTCCTGTTCGGGCGTGGTCTCCGCCGAACTCTTCCAGAAGATTCTGTTTGGGGCGGCGCTGGATGCCGGGCGCAAGGTTCAGATTTTGCAGCGTTTGAGTCAGGGGCCTGATCATCCTGTTGCGCTTACCTTCCCCGAGGGCGCTTACCTCAAAGGGCTGGTGTTAAGGGCCGTCTAGCTGAGGTATCTTTCTTCACTAGCATACGTCATTTTTAATCAAGGAGTCGGTGCATGCGTTTCTTCAAGATTGTTGCTAAGGCGGCAGTTGCGTTCTATGAGGAACTTTTTCTTTTCTCTCTAATGGGATTGATCTATGTAGTTTGTTTCTTCCTTGTCATCCCAGGGCCCTTCGCTTTGGCGGGTATCTACCGCATTTCTCAGCGAGCGGTGCGGGGCAAGGCTGTGAAATGGCGGATTGTTTGGCAGGGGGTGAAGGAATATGGCCTTCGAGCCTTGCTTGTCTTTTTCCTGGTCGTTGTGGGGTACGCGCTTTTGCTCAGTAATCTGTGGTTCTATAATTCGGAGATTTCTCCGTTTCCTGACGATGTCGGTGTGTGGGTCACGCCGTTGTGGGTGCTTCTAATTCTATTATGGAGCGGGGTGTCTTTTTACGCCACGGCTTTTTTGGTTGAGCTGAAAGAGCCCAAGACCCTTAACATCTTCAGAAATAGCCTGTTCTTGACGATCCTCCGGCCTATTCAGACGTTGCTTTTTCTGGTAATCTCGATTTTGGTTCTGGTTCTTTCAGTAGTGCTCCCCATTTTGCTGGCAGTAAGTCCCGCTTTTATTGCGACCCTTTCGGTGACCGCGGTGCGTACGCTGGTGACGGACTTGCAAGAGAAGGTTGAGGAAGAATCTAAAGAAGCGATGGACGAAGAAGAGAAAAATGTGGAAGCGACGGGGATAGTAGAAACTGAATAAGCTTATCCCTATTTATGATTCATGTGGGATGCTAATGAGGCGTTGATGAGTTTTAGAGGCGGCCTCTTCCTCGTTGCCGGGCTGCTTCAAACAGCATAATTGCGCCGGCGATCGCTGCGTTCAGGGACTCCACGCCGGTTGCCATTGGGATTCGCACGCATTGGGCTTTGGTTCGCGTCTCAGGACCGGCACCGAAAGCCTCACCTCCAATAATCAGGGTCGTTGGCTTGCGCCAGTCGACCTCATCGTACGCAGGGCCTTCGCCAGCTTCCGCCAGGAGTATCTGATCACCCTCCGTCTGTTGCCAGATGGTCGCCCAGTCTGCTTTCTGGCATGGTACGTGGAAGTGTGCGCCCATCCCCGCGCGGAGAACCTTAGGATTGGTTGGATCCACCGTGCCGGGGGGGAGCCATATCTGTTCGACACCGGCGGCCCAGGCTGTTCGCAGCATCGTGCCTACATTTCCCGGATCCCGGACCTGGTCGAGTATCAGTTTGAGCGTCGCATCGGGTGCTGCGTGTAGATTAGGGATGGTGGTGACGGCCAGAATCCCTTGGGGGGTCATAGTGTCGGACATCGCTTGCATAAGCGCTTCGGTTACAATAGCACATCGCTCACCGTCGCAGACCTCTTGGACGAGGCGGTTGGTCTGTTCATCGGCAAGGAAGTCTTTGGTGACGAAGAGAGTGAGGATTGGGAAATTGGAACTATGCAGTTCCTGAACGAGCCGGGTCCCCTCCACGACCATCAATCCCTCGCGTAAACGGCGGCGGGTGCTGCGCTGAAGCGCCTGCACCCGCCGCACTCGATCGTTGCTCGAGCTCGTGATCTCAATCATACAGCGATAGGATAATTTTTGAGGTTACGGAATTCGAATGACCTGGCCCACGTAGATCATTGAGGGGTTCTCAATTCCATTATAGCGGGCTAGGTAATACTGATCATAATTGTGCCGCAGAGCGATACGGAATAGATTATCACCTGGCTGCACAACGTATGTCTTCACACCGGGGGACGGTGTTGGGGATGTCGACCCCGAGGGAATCGTCAACTTCTGTCCGACGTAAATCACAGAGGGGTTGGTGATATTGTTGGCTTTAGCCAGGGTGTCGACCGTGGTTCCGTACTGGAGCGCAATACGGAACAAATTCTCTCCAGGCTGCACGACGTGGGTGGTCCCTGCGGTCGTTGGGGCCTGCGTTGGCTCCGGCGTTGCGGTCTCCTCCTCGGTGACCGCTTCGGTCTCCGTGGGTTCCGGTGTGGGCTCTGGGGTTTCGTCTGCGGCTTCCTCGGTCGCAGTCGGTTCCTCCGTAGCTTCTGCCGTTTCCTCGGCTTCCGCAGCCTCATCCTCCTCACTTTCATCGGCTTCCATCGTCGCGGTGTTCTCTTCGGCTTCTTGCATCGCTGCGGCCTCCTCGTCCTCCGGTGTTAATTCCTCAAGGGGGGGAGCAGCCGAACGACGACAACCGGCCAGCGCAATGGCCAGCACCAGGAAGATCATAAGGACCAAGTTCGTGGGCTTGCGATTCATCAGGATTCTCCTTTCTCCTGTGCTCAGCTTCCGCGAATGATGTCCCGCGGACATTTCCTCTGTCACACTATACCCTAAAAATAGGTTTGCAGCAAGAACTCTAGCGTTCCATGAGAAATTATACTATAGAGCGCTGGAATTGTACAGCGGTGATTTTCTTGACGATATACCGTAGGACACTTATAATACCGTAGGAAAATAAAACGGGAGGGTTGTTTATGATTGATGCCAATGAACTCCGTAAGGGAACTGCGTTTTATCTCGACGGGGAACTTTATCAAGTATTAGAATATCAGCACCACAAGCCGGGTCGCGGCAATGCGATCATTCGGACCAAAATCCGCAATATGCGTACAGGTTCTATTATTCCGCGTAACTTTCTGGATGGGCATAGGTTCGAAGAGGCCCCGGTTGAGCGCAGGAAAGCTCAGTATCTTTACAATGACGGGGACTATTACTATTTTATGGATTTGGTAACTTATGAGCAGAGCCGCATGCACGTTGATAGGCTTGGGGATAAGGCCGACTATCTGAAAGATAACATGGACGTGACGCTGACTGTGCACAAAGATGAAATCTTGGACGTTGAACTGCCATCCTCGGTGGAGCTGGAAGTTATGAGATCTGAGATGGCTGTTGCGGGTGATACTGCAACCGGTGCCAGTAAGACCATCGTGTGTGAAACTGAACTCAAGGTCCAGGTTCCGCTTTTTGTTGAGGTCGGTGATGTGATCCGTGTCAATACCAGCACCGGAGAATACGTCACCCGAGTCTAAACGGGATACTGAATAGGAAAGCTCTTATGTGCGGCGCGCTTTGATGTGCGCCGCATCTTATTCTTTACTCACTTCTATCATTATACTGCGCTGAGATTAACCACAAACCAAACGAGAGTATGAAGTCTACCTTGAAAGACTTTGCGGGATTATGGGTTGCGCTAACCGAGCAAGAGACGGTTGGTGGCGTTGGTGGTACCGTTTCCGATGCGATTCACGCGGCTCGTGTTGCATGGCCCAAAGAGCGCCTACGTATTGTCTTCATCTCAGAATATCCTCCATATCTCCCTCTGCCGGCATGGCCTTTGAACCCCCTCCGTGCGTTAGCTTCGGATGTGGAACTGTGGCTCGTCGGCGGTGCGGTCCGCGACCTTCTTTTGGGCAAGGAACCCGATGATTGGGATTTCACGATGCCGGGGAACGCAGTTCGGTTCGCTCGGAAGGTCGCAGATCACATGCAAGGGGATTTTTACGTATTGGATGCGGAGCGCGGCTCAGGACGCGCGATTGTCAACCCACCCTACGGGGATCGACCCATTCACCTCGATTTTGCGCAGGTTCGCGGGACCTCGATCGAGGAGGATCTTTACGCCCGTGATTTCACCATTAATGCGATCGCGATGACCGTGGACGGTCGGATTGTCGATCCTACCCAAGGGATGGAGGATCTGCAGGGGAGCCGGCTCGCGATGGTTCAGCAGGATGCTCTGGCGCATGATCCCATACGCTTGCTCCGGGCTGTGCGGTTGTCTCGTCAGCTCTGCCTGTCGATAGAGAAGCAGACGGCCGATGCCATCCATCAGCTGGCCCCTGCTATCACGTCAGTTGCCGAGGAGCGCATTCAGGCCGAGCTGACGAAATTGCTCAAGGTCCCGGAGCCCGATCAGGCTCTGGTTGCGTTGAAAGCTCACGATTTACTTCCACATTTGTTCCCAGAGGTTGCTAATCTGACCTCAGATCGATGGGACCATACCCTTAGGGTGCTCCGGGCCCTAAGCTGGCTGACCCGTGCCATGCATAGGCCGCTAGGAGACGCGGATCACTTCCCGGCTAAGGACACTCGAGAGATTCCATCTTGGGTTAGCGAGGATCTTCGAACGTCTGTGGGAGATCTATTGAGTGAATGGATTGACTATCTCGACGAAGAGGTCAATCGTGGGCTGTCCAGAGATCATCTGTTGCGCTGGGCTGCGTTGTTCCACGCGGTTGGTCGGTCTGATTCAGTTGGTGAGGCGGATCACGAGCGGTCAGATGGCGCACGTGACGTGTCTGCGGTTGCTTCGCGCTGCAGGGAGCTGCGCCTTCCTAACGATGCCCTGGAGTTGATCACGTCGGTCGTCGGCTATACTTGTACGCCGGAAGCGCTGGTGAGGCTTACAGATCATCGCAGATCGATTTACCGCTACTTCCAACAGACAGGTAAAAACGGACTCGCCGTCCTTTGGTTCTCTTTGGCGGATGCGTTGGCCAGTTCGGACTTGTGCCCTGATCGAACGAATTGGCTTAGGGTCCTAAGTGCTATTCGAAGGGTTTTCAGAGCTTACTTCCAGCGTTATGAGGAGGTCATTGCGCCCGACCCGCTGCTTGGAGGGCGGGACCTCATCCGACTCGGGCTGGAGCCCGGGCCACAATTAGGCGCGGCGCTCCGGTGGCTCGTCGAATCTCAGGCTGCGGGTGAAATCCGGGATCGGGATCAAGCCGTTGCAGAGATTTCCCATAGGTATTTATCCCCTCCTGCTTCTTTCTCGGTTGACGGTGACGTGCAATGATCTCTCCCAAGTTGCTATCGCATCAACTTTGCTGGCCCCGGCGCTTCCTAGACCATGTCGTTGTGGCTGTGGTTGCACTGTTTCTCTGGGGTTGCCAAACACAAACGCCTGCGCCGACCGCGACTCCAACCCGCACCCCGGTGATTCCCACCGCGACGCCTACCGAAACTCCTACGCCAACTTTATCACCTACACCGACCTTGACGCCGACTCCTACCCCTACGTTACCTCCGGGGTTGGTTCTGCCCCCCACCCCTGTAATTCCTGAGGATTGGCCTTCGTTACCATCAAATCTCTATTTCCTCCGCGATGGCGATCTGAACATTTGGTTGGCTGAGGGTGAGCACGTGTCGTCGATTCCGCTGCCCAATGAGGGAGCCTCCGGCGAGATTCTGAAGTATCGAGTGTTTGCCGGCGGCCGGTCGATCTTCTATGTGACGACCGGTGGCGCGCTCTGTCAATTCGACCGCGCGGAGTGGTCAAATACCCTACTCCCCACGACAGGCCGGATGATCCACAATGATCAAACGTTTTTCGACGTTACTGACGACGCGTCACGGTTGGTCTACCTAGCATGGGGGGTCCAGCCAACCGCGGAACATCAACGCATCAGCTTGGACAGCGCTGGAACTTTGCTTGCAATGGATCTCACCGATCCCCGCCGACAGCAGATCGAGCTTGGATTCTGTGAGGGTAATGAGGAGACACCTTGTGATGGATTTATGATGGCACCCGATGGCAGCGCTTTGATGATGTCGGATATTCAAGGCTTTCACCTCATCAATCTTAATGGCGGCGATGATAGGTCCTCAAAAAGGGCGGAGTTGGAGCTTCCCTCCGGGTCTGCAGAAACTGATAGAGTTCTGGGATGGTCACCGGACAGTCATTGGTTTGTGCTTGCGCATCATACCAGCGATGGAGGCGGTCTCACGATTATCGATGCCCAGGCGCCGGGCACCCCCCCTCTCTTCTTGCCGCTGTGCGACGATTCCTGCCAGATCCGGGTGGGATGGCGGGGCGCTGAATTATGGATTGCATTGAGTGAATCGGAGCGCGGATGTCTTCTCTATCACACAATGGGGGAGCCCGTGCCTGCTGCGCCTGGCGAGATTGCCTGTTCCGCTCCTGAGCTTGAGTTGCACCCAACGGATCTCAAAGTCCTTCAGGATGGCGCAATTGCCGTTCTCCATCAAGGTTCGCCTTCATTGTCATCAGGGCTTTATATCTACCAACCGGACGCCGGTGATCTGACGCCGATAGCGCTTTTGTCCGATCCTCTGGGGCGGATGATTTGGGCTGCGGACGGCTCAGCTTTTGTCACTGCTGATGCCGCTGGGGCCCTTCAGACTCTGGGATGGATCCAGCGCGGGATGCTTCTTGATGTGCGTACGCGCCTTGCCGCCGCTACCCAGGTGCAGTGGGAACCCGAGGCACGGGGGGGGCCGTGATCAACGTGCGTTTGATGAAAGCCGTTGGGACCCTCATGGGGTTTGGGGGTCTGGTTCTCCTTCTTGTCGCTTGTAGGACCCCAGCTCTGCCCACGCCCACGTACAATGTGACCATTCGCGTTGATGACACAGCGCGTGAGCTGGACACGGTTTCCAGGACGGTAGGATCCACATTGGATGAAGCTTCTATCAGCTTAGGACCTTTGGATCGCGTGACCCCACCGGAAATCACAACGATATCTGATGGCATGGTGATCACGGTTACCCGAGTTGTTCAGCATACGGAGGTCGTGACGTCGACGATTCCCTACAAGCGGGAGATTGTACGCGATGCTACGGTCCCTGAGGGTGTGTCCCGACTGCTTCAGTCAGGTCGCGAAGGTGTTCGGGAACGGCAGTATCGTGTTACCGTTGAGAACGGAGAGGTCACCGACCGGGTCTTGGTCTCTGAATCGGTCACTGAACTCCCTCGGGACGAAGTACGCTTGTTGGGAACCAAGCCGGAACTCCAGGCGGTGACGATATCCGGGACGCTGGTGTATCTGAGCAATCAAGATGCCTGGCTCATCCGGGGAAACAATTTGGAGCGCCGTCGATTGACTCATTTTGGCGATCTGGATGGACGGGCTTTCGCGCTCTCTCACGATGGGACGCGCCTTCTCTTCACTCGCGCGGTCACCGACGAAAACCATCTCAACGGACTCTGGTTCGTCAGAACGACTGAGGCCGATCCGGTCCCGGTGTCGATTGAGGTTGAGGACGTACTATGGGCCGATTGGGCGCCCAACAACCGTACGATTGCATGGACAAAGGCCGAAGTCGTCGACGAGGGACCCGGTTGGCGGGGCCTCAATGATCTCTGGACGGCAGATATCTCGGACCGGGATTTTTTCGTCGGTCGCAAACAGGTGCTGGAACCTGAGGCCGGCGGGGGATATGGTTGGTGGGGGACGCGCTACGTCTGGGGGCCTGAGGATACGCTACTCGCTTACGCGCGTCCTGATGTAGTAGGCGTTGTCGATCTTGATTCAGGCACCCGCGTACCTTTACTCAGCTTTCCTGCCTATCGCACCTATAGTAGTTGGGCCTGGAACCCCACGCCTTCCTGGTCTTACGATGGTGAATTCCTCGCGTCGACGGTTCATACTGGTGGTCTCAATGAAGAGGATCCGGAAGAAAGTCCTATCTTTAATCTCATGGTCCTCTCCAGGTCGTGGCATTACAGCGCGGAGTTAGCGTTGGAGGTCGGGATGTGGTCCGTTCCTCAGTTTTCACCGGATGGGGATCGCCTGCTGTTCGGACGAGCGCTCATTCCTTATCAGAGTGCAACCAGCCTTTATGCTCTCCACATCATTGATCGAGACGGATCTAATCAAGATGCTCTTTATGTGGACGGTGAATCGTTGGAACTCGACAGGCCCCAGTGGGTCTGGGGACCTGAGGGGCGGGCTGTGGCCTATGTACACCTGGGTGATGTCTATTGGCGTCCTATGCCTGGTACGGAGGCAATCCCTCTGACCGATGAGGGCAATGTGCGTCAGATTGTCTGGCGTTAAGGGCTGAAAGCTAAATAACTTCCATGTTTGGGGTGCTTTCTACACCGCTTTCAGCTTGATTTCGCGGAAATTATTTGATAACCAATCCTAAGGGGGTATGCAGGCCCCTATTTGCTTTCTAGAAACAGTGGGTCGGGTTATAATGACCGTGTAGTCAATCAAGTCAAGGAGTTATAGACGATGCGCGTGTTTATTACCGGCGCTACAGGCTTTGTTGGTACGCATCTGCGGTCTTACCTGTTGCAGGCAACCGATTGGACCCTCACCGGGACGGCGTTTCCTAAAGCCCCTGATGACGCTCAACCTTCTGAGCGTGAACACTTGATCTATCTCGATCTCCGGGATCGAGCTACAACCGAAGATGCCCTTCAGGACCATCAACCGGACTACGTTATTCATCTGGCGGCTCAGTCTCACGTACCAACCGCCTACCGAAACCCTTGGGAGACGTTGAAAAACAATATCCTGGGGCAGCTTAACCTTCTTGAATCGTGCGTCGCTCTTCAGATCGCACCGAGGATCTTGGTGATCGGTTCTAGTGAGGAGTACGGGCGAGCTGATGAGGATGAACTTCCGTTTCGAGAGACTCACCCATTGCGTCCTGAGAATCCATACAGTGTGAGTAAGGTGACCCAGGACGTGATGGGCTATCAGTATTACGTGAGTTATGATCTCCCGGTACTTCGTGTGCGGCCGTTTAATCACATAGGTCCCGGGCAGTCCGATCGGTTTGTGTTGCCGGCTTTTGCCAGTCAAATCGCTGAGATCGAGGTCGGCAAGCGAGATCCGGTGATGCGGGTGGGCAATCTCAATCCGATGAGGGATTTCACCGACGTGCGTGACGTTGTAAGGGCCTATCACCAGATCTTGGTGCACGGTACTGAGGGTGAGGTATACAACGTCGCATCCGGGCAGCCCTGCTCAATTCAGTATCTCTTGGATACCCTGTTGGACTTGAGCGAGCACTCGATCCGTGTTGAGACCGATCCTGACCGGTACCGGCCGGCGGATGTACCGGTTGTTTACGGGAGCTCGGAGAAGCTCACAACGGATACCGGCTGGACGCCGAAGTTTTCTCTCGATGATACGATCCGTGACGTGCTTCATGAGTGGCGTGAACGTGTGAGGTAGTAATTGTATAAGATTGTTTGTGAGGTTTGGTTGAGCGTCTGTCTTCTGATATGAGTAAATGGAGGGTAAGCCTATGAGTGAGAAGCGAGCTCTTATCACCGGTGTCACTGGCCAAGACGGGTCGTATCTGGCAGAGTTCTTGCTTTCCAAGGGATATGAAGTGATTGGGATGGTCCGTCGCACCAGTACGATCAATTTCTCCCGTATTCGTCACATTCAGGATGAAATCGAACTGGTCTCCGGTGATCTTTTGGATCAGGGATCGCTTCTCGAGATCGTCCGCGAGCATCGTCCGCAAGAGGTGTATAACCTTGCTGCCCAGTCGTTTGTCCCAACTTCGTGGAAGCAGCCTGTCTTTACCGGTGGGGTGACAGCGCTTGGGGTCACGCGGGTTCTTGAGGCTATCCGCTCTATAGATCCTGGGATCCGATTCTATCAGGCGAGCTCCTCTGAGATGTTTGGGAAGGTCAGAGAGGTGCCTCAGAACGAGGAGACCCCTTTCTATCCCCGGTCCCCCTATGGGGTCGCGAAGGTCTATGGCCATTGGATTACGGTAAATTACCGGGAGTCCTACGATCTCTTTGCCTGCTCGGGTATTCTCTTCAATCACGAGAGCCCCAGACGCGGCTTGGAGTTCGTGACGAGGAAGATCACGTATAACGTAGCCAAGATCAAGCTCGGCCTCGCCGACCAATTAGCACTCGGCAATCTGGACTCCAAGCGGGATTGGGGCTATGCCGGAGACTACGTTCGCGCGATGTGGCTTATGCTTCAACAGGAGGCGCCGGATGATTACGTGGTTGGCATGGGGCAAACGCACTCCGTCCAAGAGCTCTGCGAAGCGGCATTCTCTTACGTAGATCTGAACTGGAGGGACTATGTCGTTCAGGATCCGCGATTCATGCGTCCCGCGGAAGTCGATATCCTCGTTTCCGATCCGACCAAATCTCGCCGCGTCCTTGGATGGGAGCCTAGGGTTTCGTTCGAAGACCTGGTGCATATGATGGTGGATGCTGATTTGGCCGTGCTCAAGGATGAGCACGGACTGGAATAGACCTTATCTGCCGGCTGAGAAACCAGCGATGGATATCTATGGAGAGAGGTATGTCTGAAAAGACGACTGCGAAAAGTGCATTTGAGATTGCTCGTCAAGCGTTCTATCGACATCGAGATCTATACCCACTGACCCATTACACGGGTATTCTTTCGCTGCAAGCCTTTGCGCGTCTCGCTTGGATCTGTGACGACCTGGACTTGATCGAACAGATTCGGGCCGAGCTTCTGCCGTTTATTCGTGAGGAGTATGACAAGGGCAGTTTTCACGCGAACTTCACCAACTATTACTGTGGGGGGAATGCAACGGCTTTTCTCTATTGGCAAGGTAGGCTTCCTGAGGCGGAAGATGCCGTGCGTGGTTATGCGGAATCACTCATTGAACAAGCCCCTCGTGATGATCGTGGTATCTACAGTCATCCGCGATTCCCCGGTGAGGGGCGTATCTGGATTGACGTCGCTTTTGCAGTGACGCCGTTTCTGCTCTTTGTAGGGTTGGCATTTGAAGAAGATGTGTATATCGAAGAGGCATTTCAGCAGGTCCGGAACATGGTCGATGTCTTTCGAGATGCTGATAACGGACTCCTTCACCAGTGCAAGAACTTTGTTGCGCCCGGCAAATTGTCGGAGGATCATTGGAGCCGTGGGAATGGTTGGGGGCTTCTCGCGATGAGCGAGTTGGTCAACCACCTGCCCCCTGACGACCCCCGGCGCCCCTCTGCTGAGCGGATCTTTGTCGAACTGGTTCGAGCTTGTTTGGCTTATCAGGACGAGGACGGGATATGGCACCAGGAGATTACGGATCATAGTTCCTATGTAGAGACTTCTGGAACCGGCTTAATTCTGTATGCGATCGGTGTAGGATTGGAGAAGGGACTACTCCCTGATGATACCCGCGATCGTTTCCTGAACGGCCTGTGTGGGTATATGGACTATATCGCGCCGGATGGATCGGTCTATCATACCTGTCGGGGCTGTCTCTGTCCGGGATCTGGAACGGTTCTCGACTACAAGGCAAGGGCCCCTTTGCTTAACGACCCTCATGCGTTTGGTCCTGTGACTTTGGCCTTTGGCCAAGCGCATCGGTTGGGTATTGATCATTTTGATACGAGCGCGTAGATGCTCTCACAACAGGAGTGACAATGAAATCGGATGCGATGGATCTCGATCGGCTTAAGGCGGCTCGTTCCCTCCGCCCATTGGAAGCTTTCCCTATTCCCTCAGATGAATTGTGCGCGAGATTTGAGGCGCTCTCGACCCCGATCGTTAATGATGCGCTGCGGGAGATGGAACATCTTTATCAAACGTTACCTCACACCATTATGCCCTTACGTGAAGAGATGCAGGTTGCCGGCGAGGTATTCACCATTAAGGGGACGAAGAGCTTAGTGATCAAAGATGAGATGAAGGAACGTGCTGAGATGCTAGCGTCGATCCCTGCGGGTTCGGTCGTTGTGTGGGACACCAGTCAAGACGACGAGTCAGCGCAGTGGGGAGAGGTGATGACAATGGCGGCGCGGAAGCGAGGTTGCCGTGGGGCTGTGATTGATGGCGGCGTTCGGGATACCCATCGGGTTCTCGATCAGACATTTCCTATTTTTGTTAAATACCGTTCCTCAAATGGGATGTTGGGAAGGTTTCGGATCACGGGTTGGCAGGTGCCCGTCAAGATCGGCGACGTCTTTATCTATCCGGGGGATATTGTCTTTGGTGATATCGATGGTGTGATTGTCGTACCCCGCAATCTGGCTTATGATGTGCTTATACGGGGAGAGGAGATCGCTGGATCCGAGTCTGAGATCAAGCGTTGGATTCAAGAGGGATTGTCCGCAGAAGAGGTCGTGGATCGTGGTGGATATTTCTAGCTCAGGCCCCCTATTCGAATTCGAGGAGAGATACGTATGAGTCTGTTTTTAACGGAGCGGGAAAGAAGTTTGATCCTGCAGCAGCGTCACGAGCCGCCATTCAGTCGGCTCTATGATGCACTGCGTCATCGGGCTCATCACAGAGCTGAATCCCCCGGATTGACCAAGCTCGGTACCACAACAGAATGGTGGTATCATGCGGCGGAGTATACAACCGACGCCGCGATGGCTTACGCCCTGGAGCCTGATACCCAACTCGGCGCTTGGATTCGTGACGTGGTCCTCAGTCTGGTTCGGCGTCCGGAAGATGATTGGATCGGCCCTTTCTTTCGCAATCATCAGCTTTCTCCTCCCATCGGTCATCTGGAGACCGCACATCTCTGTTTGGCCGTCGCTTCTGCGCTTGATTTGGCCCCAGGGGTTTTCTCCGATTCGGAACTTTGTGAGGCCAAGGCTGTCCTGCATGATCGAGGCCTGCCTCTTTGCGTACGCTGGCTCGATCGTGCGGATCACGTGAGCAACTGGCGTTGCATCCTCACGATGGGGGTTGCTGTAACCGCTGCTTATCTGAATGATGGTGTTCATATGCAGCGAGCCGCACGCGAGTTTCAATTGTACGGTCAGGCATTCCAGCCTGATGGTAGTTACGGTGAATCCCTGCAATATAGCAATTATGCGATCTATGGCCTTATGCTCACGTACGAGGCACTTACGCGTCGCGATTCATCCTTTGCGGCGAAGCTCTCGATCGCTCCCTACGCTCGAAGTGCGCGTTGGGCGGCTTACAGCTATCTCTATAGTAAGCCCCTGCCCGATTGGGGGCCTTATCCCCTACCCCGTTCGGTCAACTTCAATGACTGTGCGGCCATCTACCGTCCGAGCGGCGATGTACTCCTGCATATCTCCGCTCGTGCTGCTTCCGAATTGCCTATGCAAGCCGGCTTGGCCCGTTGGCTCTTTGATACGCTCTATGTATCGACCCCAAGCTGGGGGGCTTCGGATCGAGCGACGTTTGGATTGGTCAACGATTTTGGGTTCTTGACCCTGCCGTTGTTGCTCCAAGCTGCTGAATCGCGCTCCCCTGCTGATCTGGACCTGCCGCCCATTGCTACATTCAGCAATGGCGATGTTATCGCTAGGAATGAATGGGAAGGGCGTACGACGCTTGCCGTCCACGGCGGCGGCGAACCTCTTCGCGCGCCCAATCACCTTCACGGTGACCTCAATAGCTTTATTCTGGTCCATAACCGAGAGCGTCTCCTGCTGGATCCAGGACATAGCTGCTATCGCAACTTGATGCGGACGTTGGACGTTGGCACTCAGTCCCATAACACCTGCACCTTTACGACAGTCGAACCTTTGAACGACCCGCGTCAGGAAGATCAGTTCAGTGTCCGTACCTTGGAGCAAACCACAACCGTACGACGCCCTATTCACGACGGTGAGTTTGGGGCTTCCTGCGACCGGGGTGGGCGTAGGCTTTTGGCTGCACGCCACGGCTCTGTGACTGCGCTTGGATCCGAAGCCGGTCGCTTATATGGTGCCCCCATTGAGACGTTTGCGCGCTTTTGGTTTCTCTGTGGTGAACACGTCCTTTTTATTGTTGATGCGATTACCTCATCGCAACCTGTGCGCACGACCTGGAATTGGCTGCTGAATAATCGCGATGGCGGACTCGAACTTGAGGTCGTGAAGCCGGACCATTGCATCGCCCGCCGTGGTGATGCCGGACTCAAACTCTTCCATCTCGGTCCAGGTACCTTGAGTGGACCGACCTATGCTTATGTCCACGATGCCTATCATCCGCTTCCGAACCAGCGTGGCGAGGGGCGACCCGGCAGCGGGCTGCGGATGCAGTGGCAAGAGCACGACGCTGGCACGGATCGTGTCGTCGCTCACGCAATTGCAGTGGATAGCTATGGGGCGATTAAGGGCTGGCACGTCACCCGAAGTGAAAATTACGTTGCCCTCGTCGGGCCGGGTGATGCACAGCGGTGGGCCTTGGAGATAGGTGCTGATCCACTCTCCTTCAGGATCTATCACGGTGAGGCGCCTCGTTCTCGTGTCTTTGAAGAACTTGGTACCTGGCAGTTAGCGGAGATCCAGCTATAATGCCGGTCATCGCTTTGTACTGTCGTGGGTATACACGCCAAGCTTGATACTTGAGAGGATACCTGATGATGGATCATACAGCCTCAATTCGTGCGTTACCCGTTTCTGACCGCTGGTGCGTCCACAGTTATTATACGTTGTGCCCGTATGCCCCGGATGGCTCGGGCCGGCTTCTTCTGGCGGGCGCCGATCTGGACCGGTCTATAGGGGAAGTGCTGATCCTTGATAGGGACGGCGTGGTCGTTGATCGTTTTGGCGAGAATCCTCTGCACACAGCGTTTTTCCATACGGGTCGTTGGCAGACCTGGAGCCCTGATGCCCGGTATGTCTATTATCAGAGCGGCTCCCTTCGCGTGCCGACGATCACACGACGTGATCTGGCCACGGGAGATGAAATTACCCTCGAAGGAGATATGGAGGGCGCGCCACCGGATGGAGAGCCCTTGCTCTCCGGCTTGATGGGCATGCTCTACGCTGCAGGCTATGGCACCGGACAGTACCGACCTGAGGCCGCCCCGGTACCTTTTCAGAGACGAGAGGATCATGGCCTCTTCGAGACCACATTCGATCCACCCCAACGACGCCTGTGCTTGAGTGTGGCTGAGGTCTTGGATCGCCATCCCCATCGGGATGCCATCTGGAAAGCTGACCGGGAGCTAAAAGATCGGCTGGGTCCAGATGACGGCTTGACCTTGATGATCTATTGTGTGCGCTGGAGTCCGGAAGGCGATCGGATGCTCTTTTACTTCGGTAATCACAACGTTATCAAGGATCGGGGCGAACCCCGGCTTTCGTATGTCTTTACTGCTGACCGGCAACTTGAGGACATTCATCTTGCGGTCGATATGAGCTTTGGCCGACGTGGTGTGCATTGGTCCTGGCACCCCGATGGTCAGCACCTCATTGGGTATGGTCCTGATCCCCAAGACGCCCGGGAGATGTGCCTGGCACAAGTCGTCTATGACGGTAGTGATTACAAGCGCTTAAGCCGTCATGCCAGTGGTGGTCATCCCTGCGTTTCACCCCTCGATCATCATCTGGTCGTCACCGATAATACGCGGCGCAATCCCGGAGAGGTGCGCTTTATCGATACGAAACACGATCGCTGTGTCGAGTCCTATCATCTATCCCGTGTCTATGGTGATGAGGAACCGCCCGGCAGGAATCCCTATCGTGTGTGTCATCATCCCGTCTTCGACCGTGAGGGTCGTAAGGTGCTGGTCAATACATTGTCCGAGCGACATGCTGTTGTTTGTGAGATTGAGGCGCCGGGAGCGTCAATATGAGCCTGTGGACGTGGCTTAATGGGGGCTACAGCATGCCGGGGAATGCCACCCTGGGACAGCGGATCTCTCTTTGGTGGGGGCGCAGGCTGGCGACCCGTCATCGTGAGGTCACAGCGGATCCTACCGCCCGATTGAGTCCCCAGGCGCATATCAGTCCCCGTCACGGTGCGATATCTATCGGTGCTCGGGCGACCGTCGCGCTCGGCGCGATTATTCAGGGCAACGTCATCCTGGGTGATGATGCGTCGGTGCAGGCGTACTCTGTTCTTGTGGGATATGGAGGACGCGAAATGCCAACAGGTCGGATTCGGATTGGGAACGGGGTACGCATTGCCCCTCACGTGATGATGATCGCTGCCAATCATGTTTTCTCGGATCCTGATCGTCCCATTCATGATCAAGGACTCGATCATGCCCCCATTACTATTGAAGACGATGTCTGGATCGGTGGTCGGGTGAATGTCGTGGCCGGGATCACCATTGGTCGTGGTTCTGTGATAGGCGCGGGCGCAGTTGTC
The DNA here is from genome assembly GCA_034437735.1 of Anaerolineae bacterium. Lineage (GTDB taxonomy): Bacteria > Chloroflexota > Anaerolineae > B4-G1 > SLSP01 > PWVB01. The sequence goes on along the minus strand of DAOTTS010000093.1, from coordinate 805 downwards.
ACTAAGGATGTGCCGCCTTACAGCATCGCGGTTGGCGTACCCGCTCGAGTTGTCAAGTCTCGACGGACTGATGGCTGAGACGGATAGGATCTATCTGCTTTGTTATTGAAGCGAGAGGGCGAAAGGTACAAGGGTTGCGGTTGAGGAGAAGTCGAGGAATGGAGGAGACGATGGGGAGCATCAAGTTTGGTACGGATGGATGGCGTGCCCGGATAGCGGAAGCGTATACGTTTGACAACGTACGTCGCGTGACCCAAGGTTTTGCGACTTACTTGAAGGGACACCAGGTTGCAGATCAAGGGGTCGTGATTGGTTATGATCGGCGCTTCAGCTCGGAGCTCTTTGCCGAGGCGGCGGCGGAGGTTATGGCAGGTAACGGGATCCACGTTTGGTTGACGTCCCACAATACGCCGACGCCGGTTATTAGCCACAGTGTGGTTGAGCGCAAGGCCGGTGGGGGTATCAATATCACGGCGAGCCATAATCCACCGGCAGATAACGGCTTTAAAGTCCGTGATGCGGCCGGTGGTGCAATTGCTCCGGACGGTTTGCGAGAGATCGAGCAGGAGATTCCTGATGCTATAGACGATGTCCGGCGTATGGATATCGATGACGCTGAATCGCAAGAGATTGTCCGTCGTTGGGATCCGGATCCGGCTTATGTTGCTCATATTGAGACTCTGGTTGATCTCGATCGCTTACGCCAGGCTGGGCTGAAAATCCTGGTTGATCCGATGTATGGGAACGCGGCAGGATGGTTCCCACGCTTGCTTAGCGGAGGCACCAATGAGATCATTGAGATGCA